>DATKMG010000543.1:0-15896 GCA_035541995.1 Terriglobia bacterium | reverse complement strand
TTGGGAGAGTTTTATGAGCGAGTCCCTAACTGCTTCTGTCTCGTCTGCCCCTAGGCGGAGCAGAAGCATTGAACTTAGTGTCGGAGCGAGGTGACCCTGGTATGCACGATCAGGCCTCAGTTTTAAGAGAAGCGGTAAGAGGAGATAGCTGTGAGCCCCTGCTAGATCATTCCACAACTCAACACCAGCCGGCTGCAATTGCCATTACAAGCGGGAAAGGCGGGGTCGGGAAAACCAATGTGGTAGCCAACCTTGCCGTGTCATTGGCAAACATGGGGAAACAGGTTGTGGTATTGGATGCAGACTTCGGAATGGCTAACATCGATGTCCTGCTAGGTCTAGCACCAAAGTACAACCTGAGCGATTTCCTTTATGGAAGCAAATCTCTTGACGAGATTGTCATTGAAGGACCGAGTGGGATTCGGATTGTACCCGCCAGTTCTGGAATAGAGCAGATGACCGCTCTAAGTGGTGAACAACAAACTAAACTCATCCGCGGGCTGACTCAATTGGGGGCAGATGCCGACTACTTGTTGATTGACACCGCGGCCGGGATCTCAAGTAATGTGATCAATCTTTTGCTGGCGGCTGGAATCGTAATC
Source organism: Terriglobia bacterium (assembly GCA_035541995.1). Classification (GTDB taxonomy): domain Bacteria; phylum Acidobacteriota; class Terriglobia; order Versatilivoradales; family Versatilivoraceae; genus DATKMG01. Next base: position 15,294 of record DATKMG010000543.1, on the reverse strand, counting down.
CTTGTCACAGCTCCGGATCCGACTGCCATCGTGGATGCTTACCTGGTGGTCAAGATTCTGGCCCACCGGGAACCCCGTAAGAAGGTCCATGTTCTTGTGAACTCAGTAGTTGACAGACGCGAAGCACACCATGTGTTTCGTCAAATTGACTCAGCCTCAAGGCGATTCCTCGACAAACCTCTCGAATTGTTTGGTTTTATCGAGAGAGACCCGAACCTTGTAGAGGCCGTCCGACAACAATTGCCGATTGTCAATATGCTCCCCGGGGCGTCAGCTTCCCGCTCTCTCATCAATTTGGCCAGGAAGCTTCAGCAGGAAGTCACTGCCCAACACAACACAGCCGGGGGATTGTCCTGGAATTCTTTGTTTGAAACTCCAAACCCAGCAACACCTTTCGGTGGAACCCGACAACTGACATGAATAAGATCCTATCTCAGGATGAAGTTAATGCTCTCTTGAGTTCCATCAATAGCCCCACTGAGGGAGCCACACAAGGTGATGCTCTCGCCAGCTCATCGGACTCGTCTTCAAAGCAGAGTTCAGACGGCGTTACCTTAGTTAAGACCGCTGGCTACACACAGTATGGAATGAACAAGAAGGTGGCAATTTATAACTTCCGGCGTCCCGACCGAGTGCCCAAGACCCTTTTGCGTTCTCTTCAATTTCTTCATGACAAATTCTGTTCCAATGTTTCTTCCTCACTCTCAGCCTATCTCCGAGCTATCACCGAGGTCACTCTTCTTTCCGTCGAGCAGACCACCTATGCCGAGTTTTTGGTGTCCCTCTCAGATCCGACGTATTACAGCGCCATCAGCATAAGCCCCCTGGATGGGATGGCCGCACTTGAGATGAACCTCGAGCTGGTGTTCCCCATCATCGACCGCTTGCTCGGAGGTGTCGGAAGCGTGTTGAAACTGAACCGCAACATTACTGAAATCGAGAAGAATATCATCCAAGGAGTCATCAAATTAATCACAACGAACCTGGCGGAAACCTGGAAACCCGTATCAGTTATCGAGTTTGCCTTTCGTGCCAGCGAGACCCGCCCTCAATTGCTACATGTGGCGGCGGCCAACGAAGTGGTCATTCTGGTTATCTTCGAGGTGAAAGTCGGGGATACCCGAGGGACAATGCACCTTTGTCTTCCATTCGCTGGGCTCGAACCAATTTCGGGAAAATTCGAACAAGAAATCAATGTTCGAGGCAGGGGCAACGTCAAAGAGGAAAACAAAAGATTGCTGAGTACGTTGTTCAAGATGCCTGTGTCAATCTCCGCTGAACTGGCAGGGGGCATGGTGACAGTGAGGGACCTACTGATCCTGCAACCCTGTGACGTTCTCAAGCTAGACCGGATTCCCAGCGATCATGTGATGGTTCATATCGGGGGCATCCCCCGCTTCTCAAGTACAGGGGTTATCTGGAAGGATCACAAAGCTGTAAAAATTCTGCCCGGGAATGATGCCGCTATTTGATGCCAATTCAGGAGAAATGCCAAATGGACGATGCAGTCAAAGACCCCAACGTCAATCTGGATCTGGTTATGGACATTGACCTTCCAATTTCCGTGCGCTTTGGTCAAACCGAAATGTCCCTGGAAAATGTTCTGAAACTCGGGAATGGATCGGTCATTGAATTAGACCGGTTGGCTGACGAACCCGTAGACCTGTTGGTGAACAATAAGTTGCTGGCCCGTGGTGAAGTAGTGGTGGCAGACGGCCATTATGCAATTCGAATCACTCAAGTGGAAAGCGCTGCAGACCGGATTCGATCCTTGGGATCTTAATAGGCAGGAGGTTTTCATGCGCCTTTACTCCGTAATTGAGATTCTTGCATTGACGTGTTTTCTGGGATTTTGGCTTCGAGAGAAGAGGAAACTTCAGCGGCAAGTCGCCTTGTTAAACAACCGTCAGTGCCATTTGGAATCGGTTACCAGTGGATTCATGAAGGAATGTGAGAAGACTCTTTCAGAAGTCTCTATTCGCATCACTCAGATGGATCTTGTTCCAATCCCGCTGTCTTGGATGCAGACGTCCATGCCGATGGTGTCTCAGGAATTGAAGAATTTGGCTCTCGATACGGGTCGCTCTTCGTGCAAGGGAACAGTCAAGATAACCTCAAGACCTGAACTGGCAGGTTCTCGTGTTGCTTCCAAGGATGTGAGGGAAACCATATTGAGCTTAAACAGAAAGGGTGCGACGCCACAAGACATTGCCTCCCGGCTAGGCCTACCTTTGGGCGAAATTGAGTTGATCTTGAACTTGCGAGCGACAACCACTCATTCGAAGAAAGTCAAGACTGCCTCTTTATCTTGTTAACCCAATCTTAGCCAATAGGTACTTATGAATTGTCAAAATGTAAATTGTCAGAATCGGCTCAACTGGTTCAGGGAACGAATCAGTAAAAGGCCCGGCTACTTCATGGAGTCTCATTGGTATTGTAGCGATCCCTGCTTGGAAACGGGGATCCTCCAACGGTTGGAGAAGTCGAGCCAGCCCAAAGACAAGACTCCTGTCATCACTTATCGGATTCGCATTGGACTTCTGCTATTGGAAATGGGTGCCATCACCAAAGAGCAGCTCGATCTAGCCGTGGCAGATCAGCAGCGAGATTCATCTCAACGTCTCAAGGAGAAGGACGAGCGTCTTGGGCATTACCTTCAAAGTATGGGTTTCATCAAGGAGCGGGATATCACGGTGGCCCTGAGTCGACAGTTCTCTCTTCCAATCATCAATTTAGCAAACCAACGGTTGAATCCCAAGACTCTGAAAATGGTGCCACCTCTTGTGATGCAACGGTTGAAATTCCTGCCGTTGGAATACGATGCGACTGGAAACTCCTTGTCCCTTGTTACCTCCGATCCAAGCTTCATACCGGCAATGATCAATCTCAGAGGGATCCTGAATTGTGACTTATCAATATTCCTGGGAGACGAGACCGCGGTTCGGGAATTGATCCAAGGAGTGGTTACCTCAGCGCAAGAACTGGGAAGCGAAATGGAACTGTCTCCCGATCTTTCGACTGAGGATTTGTCCGAACTCGCCCGTGGCATCGTGGAACGTGCCAGAGATCTCCAGGTCAAATCTTTGAGTGTCGGTTATTTCAATCAGCTAGTTTGGACCCGTTTCTCATACGGGAGTGAGTATATCGATTCAGTCTGTGAATATGTCTTAGCCCAGCAAGACGCGCCGGTTGGGTCCCCTGCATGAAACAGTGCTATGGAAAAAATTGCCCACCACGGTCTGGTCACGGCCAAAAGTTCCTGCTCCGATTGAGATGCGCGACCGGCCTTATCAGGGCCCCGGAGATCATATCAAACTATATGATCAATGACATAGGGCCAATGATCAGGTGAGGCCTTGACACCCGGGGATATCAGAGATCAGGTCTTATTGTGGCAACGGATATGCTGACCCATTGCCGAGTTTCTCTATGAGGGTTTGAACCATGGATAGCGGACTGTATTCTTCTTATTCCGGAGTCAGAGCCCTTGCTGACATGTTGGAAATGCTCTCCAACAACCTGGCTAATGTTAGGACGGCCGGGTTCAAGGGGGATGAGTCGTTCTTTAGCGTTTACAATCGGACATTGAGTGAAAGCACTGTTGCTCCTTTAGACAAGGCCATCAACGATTCCTCGGTTGTTGAAGGGAGCGTAGTTGATTTTCGACCTGGGCCCGTCGTCATAACTGGGCGGGATCTCGATGTGGCCCTAGAGGGATCAGGCTTCTTCGTAGTCAATACCCCAGAAGGGATACGCTACACACGGAATGGGGACTTTCAGCTCAGCGCCAAAGGTCAACTCACCACTTCTGAGGGGCTTGCCGTCATGGGTAGCAAGGGCCCAATCAACCTGCCAGCCGGTAAGGTCGGCATCTCCCAGGCAGGTGAAGTCGAAGTAAATGGCGCCCGAATTGACAAGCTTAAGGTAGTCGACTTTCCGGATAAGCGAGCTCTTGAAAAAGTGGGAAACTCACTCTTTAAGAATGGGAGCACAACCACCAAGGAACAAGATGTTACAGGCCTTATCGTGAGGGGAGGCAGTCTCGAGCAATCGAACGTGAATCCCATTCGCCAAATGACGATGATGATCAACATTAACCGGCAGTTCGAGTCTCTGCAAAAGGCCATCCAGATGATAATGAATACGATGAACGACAGATCAATCAATCAGGTTGGCCGACCCCTGTAGTAAGGTAACGCCGGCTGTGGGTGGATCTGCCATCCCACAATACGTGTTGGGAAGATGCGCTGCAATTCGGCGCGTCGGAATAATAAGACTTAACACTCGAAGGAGTAAAGCCATGATCCGTGCCTTATATTCAGCCGCCAGCGGCTTGGAGGCCCAGCAGTTGACCATCGACGTTATCGCCAACAATCTGGCCAACGTGAACACAGCAGGATACAAACAGAGTCGTAGCGAGTTCCAGGACTTGCTTTACCAAAATGTCAGAGCTTCCGGAGCGGCTTCCTCTACTTCCACCGATTTGCCTGTAGGACTCCAAGTCGGGTTGGGCTCCCGGCCGGTAGCCACCAGCCGGTTGTTTAGCCAAGGGGATTTTCGGCAAACCGGCAACCCGCTTGACCTCGTCATTGAAGGCAATGGCTTTTTCCAGGTTCGTTTGCCCAACGGTGAGATTGCCTATACCCGAGCGGGTTCCTTTCATCTGAACAGGGAAGGCAGCGTGGTCACTGCCGACGGCAATCCTCTCGACCCGCAAATCACAATTCCCAATGATGCGCTGACTATCACCGTGGGGACTGACGGAACAGTCTCTGTTACTCAGCCCGGGCAATCCCAAGCACAACAAGTTGGGACTATTCAACTGGCCCTTTTTCAGAATCCGGCTGGTTTGAATGCAGTGGGCAAGAACCTGTTCATGCCAACCACTTCTTCAGGCGAACCGATTACGGGCCCAGCCGGGGAAAACGGGATCGGAACAATAAACCAAGGCTTCATTGAACAATCCAATGTAAGCGTTGTGGAAGAGATGGTCAATATGATCGTTGGCCAGCGCGCTTATGAGATTAACTCCAAGGTGGTTCGGACAGCGGACGAAATGCTGCAAACTATGAATAACGTCATCAGGTAAAAATCTCCGAGTTACCATGAAACGATTTATGCCGAATTGCTTTCATTCTCAAGTGCTTCGATCTCTCTTACTGGCTCAGGCCTTGGTGGCTGTGGTACTCCATTCAGAAGTGGGATTTGGCGGAAATGCAGTCCAGCCCAAGATCCTGGGTCGAGCCGATCTTGTGGTAAGAGGGAGAGTGATCTACCTTGGTGATCTGTTGCAGACTGAGTTACTAAAACCTGAGATAAAGGAACAATTTAACTCTATAACTGTGAGCCCGGCACCGCCGGCAGGCAAAAGCAAAACTCTGCCCGGCATAGACGTGATTCAAAAACTGGAGAGTCTTGGCATCACAACCCGTGATTACAGCATTCAGATGCCGGAAGATATAAAAGTCTCCCGTTCTTCCAGAACCTTAAGGACAGATGATCTTGAGAATGCTGTCGCCCGGGAATTCTTGCCGAAGTTGCCCTGGAGGGAGGTTCGTCTCGAGAACCTGGAGGTTCCCGAAGCCCTTCAGGTTCCGCAAGGAGAGAATCAGTTCTCCTGTGAATATTCTCCCCACACAGATCTGGCTCGCCCTTTTTACCTTGCTGTAACCGTTTCAGTCGATGGGGAGTTAATAAAGAGGCTCTTCCTGAGAACTACTCTGAGTATTGAGGAGACTGTCGCCATTGCAACCCGTGAACTTCCTCCTGGCCAATCAATTGAACCCGAAGAGATTCGTTGGGAGAAGCGACGCCTGAGTTCCACCCTTCACCTTCCCATTCTTGAGATGGGGTTCCTGGAGGGGAAGAAACCTCGAACGACAATTCCTGCGGGGGAAGTTCTAACTGAAGATTTATTAATCAAGGTCCCGCTCATCAAGCGGGGCGACACAATTACCTTAGTCTTCCAGGACGAACGAATTCGCGTGAAGACTCAAGGTAAGTCTTTGGCTTCGGGGATGCGCGGCGACCAAATCCAAGTTATGAACCTCGATTCCAAGAAGGTTCTGCGAGCCGAAGTTCTGGACAAGAATACGGCACAAGTCAGCTTCTAAGTTAGCACCCTGTTTCTATCGTTGGGATTCCAATTCGAGAGGACCATGAAGAATATCAACTGTCTCCTTCTAATTTTGATCGTAGCCTGTGCCATAGTTCCTGGGCTTGCCAAAGACAAGCCTAATCCGGTAGCGGTGAGTCTTGAAGAGTACATTCATCAGGCGAAGGCAAATCAGCCGCAATTTCAATCTCTGGAGGGATCACTTTATACTGGGGCTGGCCCCAATGCGGATCTGTATAGTGACTTTAAGGCCCGCAGGATAAACGACCTCGTCACTATCCGGATCGAGGAGACGACCACTGCAGAAAATACCGCCGACTCCCAGACGAATCGAAAGAGCTCCACAGCCATGGCGGTTCCGAACTTCTTCGGCATAGAAAACCACAATCCATCCATCCCGTTTGACAAACTCATAACTGCCAATTCCGACCAGTCGTTCAAGGGAGATGGGTCTACGAAACGTACGGGTGTAGTTTCAGCCTATCTCTCGGCGCGGGTTAGGGACGTTCTCCCGAATGGTGACCTGGTAATTGAAGGCATTAAAGAAATCAAGGTTAACAACGAACGGCAACTCATTACGTTGTTTGGTGTGGTCCGCCCAAGGGATATAAGTCCGGACAATGTGGTTTCTTCAACGGTCATTGCCAATATGATGGTACAGGTCGAAGGGAAAGGGCTCCTCTCTGATAGTCTTAAGCCAGGTTGGCTCTACCAGATATTGACTAAGATTTGGCCATTCTAAGAAATGAGAAGGCAATATGGGGCACAACATGATAACCGATACGAAGCTGGCCGTAGGCACCCCACACTCGGATCCGAGTCTCAATTATCTTCACTTTGCTAGGTATTTGGCGCTCGGACGCCCCTCCCAGATTTTAGTCTTTCTTTTTTTCTTTTGCTGCCAACTTCCCCCCAGCCCAGCATTCGCCAACAGTCGCGTTAAGGATGTTGCGCGGATTCAAGGGGTCCGTGACAACCAACTCGTGGGCTATGGCCTCGTCGTGGGGCTTAACAAGACGGGAGACCGGCGGCAGACCATATTCTCAACCCAGACTCTGTTAAATATGTTGGAGCGGATGGGAGTCACTGTTGCTTCCAAGGACATCCGAGTGGAGAATATTGCAGCGGTTATGGTGACTGGGGAGTTGTCTCCATTCATCCGGGCAGGCGGCCGCATTGATTGCACCGTCTCCTCTATCGGCGATGCACGCAGCCTTCAAGGGGGTATGTTGGTTCAGACACCCATGAAGGCTGCGAACGGCTTGGTTTATGCCGTTGCCCAAGGTCCGGTGACCATCGGTGGATTCACTGCGGGAAACGCTTTTAGCAGTGTTCAGGTGAATCATCCCACTGTCGGCCGAATTCCCAACGGAGCAATAGTAGAAAGAGAGGTTCCCATGGACCTCCTCCAACGGGACTTCTTGGATTTGGTGCTGGATGAGAATGATTTCACCACGACCTCCCGGCTTGAGGCAGGAATCAATCAAGCGCTCGGCGCAGGACTGGCAAAATCCTTGGATGGGCGGACAGTGCGTGTTCAGGTACCCCAGGCGTACAAAGGCAAGCTAATTGACTTGATCGTCCAGATCGAAAACGTCCAGATACAAACTGACCGTAAAGCCAAGGTGGTTCTCAATGAACGCACGGGAACCGTCGTGATTGGAAAAGACGTTCGCATTTCTGCTGTGGCCATAACCCAAGGGAATTTATCAATTGAGATCGGGACTGACTTCAACGTCTCCCAGCCAGCCCCATACAGCAAACTGGGTGAAACGGTCGTCGTTCCCGAGCAAACGGTAAAAGCGGAAGAGAAGAAGAATAACCTTGTAATGCTCCATGACGGTGCCACCGTTGAAGACTTGGTAAAAGCATTGAACTCACTGGGAGTCACTCCAAAAGACATGGTTGCAATCTTTCAGGCCATTAAAGCCTCGGGAGCATTGGAAGCTGAACTTGAAATTATCTAGGTGCCAGGTCGCGGGCGTAAGGGGAGGGCGTCGTAGATCACTACCAGAAACTCTCTAGCTACAGCTTTCAGAGTTAGAACCATTATCCTCGAGTCCGTCACATGCTTACAACCGTCGAACCTCGTACCGCCCTCTCCCGGCACGTAATATCGGCAGACCCTTATGAGTATTGATGGGTTGTCAAAACCAGCAGTCCCGCTAGTAGATTCCGCCTTTTCCACAGGACTGGATCGCCTTCGCAATTACTCTGCCCATTCTTCAGCAAACCTTCCAGCCGAAAAACGGGACGAGGAGCTGAAAAAGGCGAGCCAGGAATTTGAAGCGCTTTTCGTCAGCTATCTACTCAAAGTCATGAGATCCACGGTACCACAATCCGATGAAGAAGAGGGTAGCACGCTGGGTAAAGACACCTATCTTGAGATGTTTGATCAGGAAATTGGGCTCCATGTCGCCAGAAGTCAGAGCCTCGGCATCGGAGAAATGCTTTACCGGAAGCTCTCAGAAAAAGACGGAAACAAGCCGGTCGGAATAGAAAAGCAACGATCCTTGGAACTGAAGCAACACTTGCAAGTTACCCGACCGACGACAGCGCCGAACATGACAGATTCTCAAGTTCCGCAATCGCTGGAGAATTCGAAAGGGAGCCAGTCAGCGGAGTCATTGCAGCCCCTTCTCGATCTGAAGTCTCCGGTTGAAGGGGTCAAGAGTTCATCGTTCGGGATTCGTCCCGATCCTTTCAATCATCAGTACCGGTTTCATCAGGGTATAGACTTAGCGGCTCCGATGGGAGCGCAAATTCATTCCGCCCACGCCGGAACAGTTATATTCTCCGGGTTTCTAAGGGGTTATGGGAACACAGTAATCCTTGAACACGAGAATGGTTACCGCACTCTCTACGCCCATGCGGCCAAGAACCTTGTGGCCGTGGGAGAGAAGGTGGCATCGCAGCAAGTGATTGGTGTCGTGGGGAGTACTGGGCGATCCACGGGTCCTCATCTTCATTTTGAGCTGGAGAAGGATGGCGAGAAGCTAGACCCTCTTGGCTACTTGGTCCCCTCTAAGGAGTCCGCAGGAGGTAACTCCATTTGAATTAAGTTTAAGGCAATTTCCATCGGCGGACGATATGTCTATTGGGGAACCAGAATGGGGGAAACCATGCCAGTCGATGGAATTCAGGGCAAATCCAACCTTATCCTCCTGCCAGCTGGAGTGAAGTCCAGAGTCGAACCCGGCGTGAAGCCATTCAAGGACGCTTCGAACCGGTCGACGGATGCTGTCAACATATCGAATAATACCCAGGAATTCTTAAGGATAAGGAGGATGGTGGACTCTCAGCCTGATTTCCGTTTGGCTAAGGTGAACTCACTGACCAAAGCTATTGACCAAGGCCTCTATAACAAGAAGGGCGAGATGATTGCCGACGCCCTGATCAGAAGGAATTTGATCGACCTGAGCATCTAAGGAGGCAGTCACATCCCGGAGAAAGGTCTCCGGAATCCCCAGGCTCGTCGGTAGCATGTGAGAGACAGGGGGAGACATGACAGAAGATATCCACAAAGTTGACCGTCCGGTATTCGATCAGATAAGGATTCAGCCGAACCAGGAGAACCAGGGTAATCCGCAAAAACGACGCGGGAAACCTCCCAAGAATCAATCTTTCAATGGCTTGCCGGAAGGGCAGGCCACCGAACGCGCTTCCTTAGAGCCCGATGACTCTGCGAGTCGATTACTGGACATTCAGGTATAGGTTATGGCTAGCAAAGGAGAACCTTTAATCGAATTGTACGAAAGAAAGCTAACGGGATACCAGAGGTGTCTCCAATTGATGAGGGAAAAGACAAGGATTCTAATGGCCAATGACCTTCCAGCACTAGAGGATTCTCTCGATCGGGAGGCTCGTCTGCTACAGGAACTGGCCGAATTGGACTCTTCTATCAGCGAATTTCTCAAAAATGCCCGCAGCCCCGTTGAACCTGATCATAAGAATACTGCTAAAGCATATGCCAAGGGCATGGAGCCCCAATTTAGTGCCCAGTTAATGGTTATCTGTAAATCGTTGGAAGATACATCCAGGAAAATCCGATCGGTCATTCACAAGAACGCTCTACTAATCACTGGCGGTCTGCAGTTTACGTCCGTGATGCTGGAAGCCTGCTGTCCGGTTAGAACCTACACTCCTTCAGGCAAGGGCTCACAAGTGCCGGCGACGGCGATTCTCTCTGTGAATTATTGAGTCAGTTGGAACTGAATTCGAAAGTAACACCCTCCCCGACTCGGATTTGGCATATCAATTGTCGAGCCATGAGGCAGCAGGCATAGGAGGCTATAATATGGGGACACTATTCGGCAGTCTGGAAATCGGAAGAAATTCTCTCCTTGCCCAGCAGCTTGGCCTAAGCGTTACCGGAAATAATGTAGCTAACGTCAATACTCCCGGCTACAGCCGCCAGCAGGTTGAATTGGAGACCTCTCCCTCCCTAATCACATCGATAGGGGAAATCGGCACGGGTGTGGACGTCAAGACCGTAAGTTCAGTCAGAGATCGATTTGTTGAGCTTCGGGTAAGTCAAGGCACACAGGATCAAAGCCGGGAACAAGCCCTTTCGGATGTCCTACAACAAGTCCAAAGTGTGTTTAACGCGAATGACTCGAGCCTGCAGCAAAACATCAGCGAGTTCTACAATAGTTTCAGCACTCTCGCTACGGACCCTGAATCTGTCCCATTTCGAAATAGCGTGATCACTCAAGCCAGGAACTTGGCTTCTTCATTTCAGAGTTCTACCCAACAACTCGTCGATATTCGCCAGAACCTTAACCAGCAGGTATCGAGTGTTGTGGACCAAGTCAACAGTCTGGCGTCCAGCATCAGTTCTATAAATCTTAATATAGTCTCCGCTGAAGCAGGCGGTGCATCTGCCAATGGTCTCCGCGATCAACGAGGTGAATTGATCAACAAGTTGTCAGAGTTAGTGGACGTAAGCTACTACGAGGCACAAGACGGGACCGTAACGATATCGCTTGCAGGAGGGCAGAGCCTGGTGACGGCCGGTTTTGTCCAACCCCTTCGTGCGGTCAGCAACCCCCCGGACGGAACAGTTCATGTAATGTCAGGGTTGACTGATATTACCACCCGGGTCGGGAGCGGAAAACTGGCGGGACTGGTGCAAGCACGCGACCAATTAATTCCAGCCTATCAGACGGACCTGGATAATCTGGCCTCTGATATCATCTCTTCCGTGAACAGCCAGCACCATTTAGGCGTTGATCTCTACGGTAACGCAGGAGTGGACTTTTTCAATCCTGTTGCGGCGGGCTCCTCAGCCGCTCTTACCTTCTCGCTTAACCCAACCATCGCAGCAGATAGTCAGACGATCGCAGCCAGCCAGACCGATCCCTTACCAACGAGTCCTGCGCCTACGCCCAACCCGGGACATTCTGGTGCCCCAGGCGACAATTCCAACGCATTGGCATTGGCCAATCTGGCGAGCCAGAAACTCGCCTCTGGAGGGAGCCTCACATATGCCCAGGCCTATGCCGCGCTCCAATTTAAGATCGGGACCGATACGCAGAGTGCCCAACAAAGTGCAGACACTCAATCAGCCTTGCTGAACCAAGTGAAGAATCTCAGGGACTCGGTGTCGGGAGTCTCGCTGGATGATGAGGCCATCAACCTGATTCGTTTCCAGAAGGCCTATGAGGCCTCAGCTCGATTCATCAGCGTCATTGACCAAGTGACCAGCGACATGATTGGCATAATTGGCACTACAGCGTAGTTGACTGTTGAGATTATTAGGATGATGGATTTTCTGTTCGCGTGAGCAAGTCCACAACACGGAGGAGGCATCATGACGCGCATTACGCCATCCATGCAAGACAGGGATTTTCTGGAAAACATCTACCGAGCCAAGGGCCGGATGGATCAGGCCCAACAAGAGATATCGTCGGGCAAGAAGGTGAACAACCTGTCGGACGATCCCTTTGCCGCAATGCGCAGCTCCGAAATCCAGGCCAATACCAGTGCAAACGACCAATTTCTTTCCACCAATGATCAGGTTAAAAGCCGCTTGGACATTACCGACACTGCGCTGCAATCCATGATCAGCAACTTAGACAACGCCAAGGTGTTAGCTGCTCAAGCGCTTTCCGGCACGACCACTCCGGAAACCCGCTCTGCACTGGCAGAAGGGGTGGATGGGACCATCAAGCAGGCCCTCTCAGATGTGAATATGCAATTCAACGGATCCTACCTATTCGCTGGAACCAAGACCAGCACGGTTCCCTTTGTGGAGTCTCCAGTCGGAAGCGGGAATGTTACCTACAACGGAAACAATGAGGCGATCTATTCCCGACTGGATTCATCGACAGTGGTGCAGACTAATATCACCGGTCAGGATCTGGCCCAAACAGCTCCTTCCATGTTCACGACCCTGGCGGACCTGAAAGCCGCTATCCAAAACAATGACACGACCGCTATCAATGCAAGGCTGCAGGACCTGGATTCCATCTCGGAGAGATTGAACACTCTGGATGCGTTTGTGGGGAATACCACGAACCTGGTAAATGAGATCCATAGCCGGTTGAGTGATCAGGACCTGGCGCTGAAGTCCGAAGATTCTCGTTTGACGGATGCCAATATGGTAGAATCGATCAGCAATTTTAATCTGGCTGAGCAGGGCGTAAACGCGGCACTGAGCGCAAAGGCGAAGGTCCAGCAAGTTTCTCTGTTTGACTTCCTCAGTTAGAGGTTCTCTTGCAGTTCCAAACCAAATCATTTGGGATACTGGAATACGACGAGAAGGCGATCATCCACATACAAGAGGGCATGTTGGGCTTCGCCAAGTTGAAGGACTATGTGTTGATCGAAAGTCCTGACACTGATCCCTTCAAGATCCTTCAATCTCTGGACGATTCATACGTAGCCTTTCCTGTGATAGACCCTCGTCTCCTGGATTCAAACTACCAATGCCAAGTCACGCCCGAGGACAAGGAAAGTTTAGGGTTGGAGGAACCCTCCGAGGTCGTGATGTACGCAGTCACCGTGATTCCAGAAGATCCGACTCAGTCAACTGTGAATTTGAGGGCTCCCCTGCTGATCAACCAGCGCTTGATGAAAGGAAAGCAGATCGTCTTGACCGATTCCCGCTACGAAACTAGGCAGCCCCTGATGTCCCTGCCCGATAGTTGCCTGAGCCAAGCGGAGTAGTAATGACAGAGGGCTCAAAATGATGAACCTGTCCAAATTGGCCCCCAGGACCCCACCGCCATGCTAGTGGTGACCCGCAAGAAAGACGAAAAGCTGATGATTGGAAATGAGATTGAGGTTCAAGTTCTCAAGATCGGTAGAGACAGTGTCCGAATCGGCATCAAGGCCCCCCTGGAAGTGTCTGTCCATCGCTACGAAGTCTATGAGCAAATCCTTGCCGCAAACCTGGCGGCCTCAAAATCAACACTTCCGCAAAAGGAGGCCCTCGCCGATTTGCGCAAGGGCCTCAAACCCAAATTTGGCAAGTGAGTCTTCGGCGATCCCATGCGCGGCGTTGAACTGATTCCCCTTTCATCGGTCAGCTGCTACTCAATGACGGATATACTCCGGGAAGAACAAGCCAGCTGGATCAGCGATCTCAAGTGGGACTACTCAGAACCACAGCAGATTGTATCCGAAATGATCGATCACGCTGAACTTCCCGGCCATGTCGCCCTGTTCGAGGGACAACCGGCTGGCTATAGTTACTACTTGTGCCGACAAGGCCAGGGACTGCTTGGCAACTGCTTTGTGACCGCCAAGCTATATGGCTTGGGTCTGGAAGAGCGGCTGCTTCGAGCCAACATTGAGTCTATCCGGAGAAATCCCGGCATTTCTCGCATCGAAGCTCAACTGGTCGATCTTCGTAAATCCCGGCAAGGCCGGTTCTTCGAGCGCTCGGGCTTCAGAAGATATGAAAGGTGCTTCCTGCTGCGGCAGGTCGAACCCTGCGCGCCGATTCCCCTCTCAGATAAACTGTCATTAGAGAAATGGAATGACACGGCACTGGAGCCAGCTGCCGAATTGACTTCCCTTGCTTACCAGGGCACCGCAGACTGGGGAATGGCCCACCATTACCGAACCCCTTCGGATTGCCTGGAATTCCTGTGCAGTCTGGTTTTTCGACCAGGTTGCGGACTTCTTCTGAGGGAAGCCTCCTTTTGCGCCTGGGTCCGCAGCAGCCGAAGATTAGCAGGTTATATTCTGACATCAGTCGTGTCGACAAAGAACGGGCACATCCCTCAGGTCGCTGTTGCACCCGATTACCAGGGTCATGGCCTGGGTACCGTCCTAGTCAGTCGGGTGATCCGGGCACTCTCAGAGATTGGTTACTTCAGCGTTTCGCTTTCCGTCACTTGCGAGAACCAGAGAGCCCTGAACCTCTATCGAAAACTGGGATTCGAACCCTTGTTCTACTTCGATGCATTTGCGTGGGACAAGGTTCAAGATTGAAATGACTTAGCAGAAATGTACTGCGTTGTGCTTCCTTCAATCCGAAGGTTGTGTCATTCCTCAGATTTCAACCTTGAACTTAAGATCAGAGGCTAAGGCCTTAATTCGATCCAGGGATCTCCGATAGGCTTGGACCAACGACTTGGTCATGCCGAGGTCAAGGCCTAAGTACCCGTCATAACGCAATGTCTTGAGGACCCTGAAGAATTCCATCCAATCAATAATCCCGTCTCCTAGCGGGAGATGCTCTGTGTTGACCGGATTGTTGTCGGCAATGTGGATATTGGCGAACTTTCCCTTTAACTTCATCAGTGCCAGCGGCACATTTTCCCTCTGCGCGGAGAAATGGGCCGTATCAAAGTTGGCCTTGAAATTAGGGCGCCCTACATGTTCCATCAGACGAAGCAGGGAATCCACCGTGCAGATGACTTCGCCCACCCTTGGCTCCATAATTACAGTTTTTCCGTGTTGAGCGGCAATATCAGTGCAGGATTGGCAGGATTTCACCAGCCGACCCCAGACTTGGTCCCACTCGAACTTACGCGGAATGTGGATTCGGCTGTGATTGGCAAAGGCGTAGCCAGCGTTATCGTCGAGTTGGTAAGGCCTTCCTCCGAGGTAACGGACGGGCGGGGCATAACTTGCCAAATGAAGCGTCTCAGCTCCCAGGAAATCTCCCAACTCGGCCGCGAGCTTGAAGCGGTCCAGTGCCCGGTCGAACCGAGCCTGACTTGTGC
>DATKMG010000542.1:0-4306 GCA_035541995.1 Terriglobia bacterium | reverse complement strand
GTTTCGGATTGCTGGAGGACTCCTTTTGCTCAACACTGGGCTATCCATGATGGCCGCGTCTCAGGGGATCGTTGTGCGCGGGTCCGACACTGAGTTCTCAACAATGGTTCCCATGGCGGTCATCCCCATTGCCATTCCTCTCACCACTGGGGCCGGAACAATCTCGACGGTCATCTTGTTTTCCCATCAGTTTCATCTAAGTGGAAAGCCGGCATTTGAACTCCTCAGTGCCATCCTGACCATGACACTTCTGATCTATTTGGCCTTTCGCTATTCTACACTTATCGTCAGGTTTCTGGGAGAAACGGGCATGGATGTCCTGGCCAAGATTTTCGGCCTCATTACCCTGGCCCTCGGCATCCAGTTCATCATTGGTGGCATAGAGGGAGCTTTCCCCAAGCTCATGTAAGCCTGTAAGCCATGCTCCACCTAAAAACCTGAGGGGCGACGTTTACATATGTGAAAAGGAATCCCCGGCAAACCCTCACCTTCCCTCTCTAATTAATAGGCAAGCTCTTTTGTGAAACAACCGACTCGACTCCCCTATCTGGCACGCCAGCTTGACTACTCCTCGGCAGTGCTTATTTGTCATTCAGTTTCAATGATCTTCAGGAAGAGCCAGGGACACGATACCGGTCCCTATGCCGGGTCCCTTAACGAAGATTCGTATAATACATGTCACGCGCTATGGATTAGGCGACTCTTAGACAATATTTAATCCAAGGAGAGCAACATGAGCGAAGACCTGAAGCGCTTCGTATGTCTGGGGTGTGGGTTCCTGTACGACGAAGCTCTGGGCCTGCCAGAGCACGGCATCGCACCTGGTACCCGGTGGGCGGATATCCCTGAGAACTGGGCATGTCCGGACTGCTTCACGCCCAAACACAGGTTCGAAATGGTGGAAATTCCCTATGCGGCGGGTGAGCCCCATCTGCCGCGATTGGGTCCCGTCGCGCCGCCCCATGCCCCCTCACTCCATATCATCTAGAGGAGATCAACTTTGAAGACTTCCTTCGTAATGCGCGCTGAGGCGCGTGGCTACAACAAGTTAAAGTCAACGGGCCCGCTCTCGTCTTACGTCTCGGGACATCCCGAGGCAGTTCTGATTCGCCACTCGAGCTTCAACTTTGGACCGTATCAAGCCGGCCGCGCGGGGTTTGGCCGACTGAGGGTGTTCGGCGACGAGGTCTTCAGCGGTCCCGGCTGCGGTTACAATATGCACCGTCATCATAATTTCATCATCTGCGCGTTCGTCCTGCAGGGTGAGCTTACGCACATTAACACGGTTGGCAACATCGATCAGCTGACAACGGGCGATTACTACGTCTTTTCCGCAGGCTCGGGGGGCAAGCACTGCGAGGTGAACCTGAAGAGCGACGACATGCACGCTATATATATGTGGTTCCTGCCCGACCAGCTCTTCCTTCCCCCGTCCTACAGGCGGAATCATTTCGACGCCCTGGCCGATCGCAATCAGCTCGTGACACTGGTGGGCAATGCCGACGGCGCGCTGCGTGTCTCGCAGGATGTCAAGGTGTCGCGAATGTCGAGTGATACAGAAATGACGCTCGAATACGCGCCGAGATCGGCCTCACACGGCGTGTACGTCTTCGTGCTGGAAGGTGAAGTGCATTGCGACGATGCCACCCTCGCCCGTCGCGACAGCCATGGAATCTGGGGTGCGGAGCGTATCAATCTCCGGACAGGACCGCAGGAATCCGACCTGTTGATCGTTGAAACGGCCCCATAACCGGACGAAGTGACCCGACCCGCTCGGCATCCCCTCAATTGGCAACCAGACGCCGTTGCCCTGACAGTGATGCAATTGGAGAACGCAAATGCCTGTAATGCAAATCTATTACCCGCAAGGATCGCTGACCGGTGAACGCAAGGCGGCGCTCGCCCAACAATTAACCGACGTCTTGCTGATGATGGAGGGCAACGCCAAAACGGCCGGCGGTCTGGGCTTCGCATCGGTTCTGTTCACCGAGTTCGCGCAATCGGACTGGTGGGTCGGTGGCCGTACCGATAACACATACGTCACGCCGCCTGGTAAGTTCCTGGTTCGCGTGACCATCCCCGAAGGCTACATGAATCAGGCGCACAAGACCGAGGTCCATGTCGCTGTAACTGCCGCTGTCGTGGCCATCGCCGGCGACCCGAACGATCCCCGGCAAGGAGGGAGCGTGCAGGTCATCATCGAAGAGGTGACGGAGGGTAACTGGGCCTCCCATGGTAAGACCATCAGTCTTGCCAGCATCGCCGACACGGTCGGGCTGCCCAAGAACGGGGAGCGCTTCCAATGGGTCCAGGCTTATTTCGATGCCAAAGCAAGGCAGTTCGCGGCGGCGGGGTACCCTGAGGACGTTGGCGGCCTTCTGGACGATTCGAAATGATGAAGGGTTAAAACGGGGTGCAGGCTGTTGCCGCTGAGCACTATGCTTCGATCTCTCATAAAAACCGGAGCATCCCGGAAGGAGAGGCAACGGAGATGCCAACGGCAAGGCAGCTTCCAAAAGCGAGCTATATGGGCGAGCACTCTCCCTAGAAAAGCTCCTTTGGAGATGATGTCTGGAGCAGCACAACAACCTGCAATCACTCGGCAGCAGAGAAAAATTGGGTTTCGTGAGTCCCGCAACCTGCCTTTTGGCGCAGGACACACGAGAAACAAATCCGTTGCAGCAGAGGCTGTGAAGCGCAATTCCCATGGTTGCCCGTGAGGTCGCGCGCGACCCCGTTGAACGGTAGCGTTCGGAGGTGCGAAGACAAAGGAAGGGGGCGGGAGATGATCGATGTTTTGTTGTTATCGGGCTTGCTCTGCGACGAGCGCCTCTGGGCTGCTTCGGTGGAAGATCTTGCAGTTAGAGTTCATATTCCGGAGATGGCAGAGGGGAACTCTATCCCGGCAATGGCGGATGCCATCCTGAGTCGTTCACCGCGCCGATTTGCTGTGGCCGGTTTCTCCCTTGGTAGCTGTGTGGCGCTTGAAATATTCGCACGGGCACCGGGACGCGTCACTCGGCTGGCGCTGCTAAGCGCGGCTGTCCATGGACCGCCGGACCCAGTGCGTCAGCACTACCTGCGGTCGATTCCGGCGATTGAGTCGGGCGGCCTGAGCGAGTATCTTCAGGATGCCTTCCCTCGTTATGTTGCCCCTCACCGGGCCCATGACCAGGCCCTGTGGGAAATTTTCTCCGGGATGGGCGAATCACTCGGATCCGCCGTCGCCGTACGGCAGATGCAGGCGCTGTTGGACTATCCCGGTTATGGCGGCGACCTCGGTGCGATCCGTTGCCCGGTTGCGGTGATCGGTGGGGCCGAGGACCGGCGCGCTACTCCCGAAGTCCATGCGGAACTGTCGCGCCAGATTCATGGTGCTGTGCTGACCCTGATCCAAGGGGCAGGCCACTTCACTCCTCTGGAAAAACCCGAAGCCGTGAAGAAAGCCCTGCGTGTCTGGCTCTCATGTCCCAACGGGTAAGTGGCTGTCGCGGTCCGTTCATGATAGACAGGCCATAGGATTTAACCACAATCGAGAAGGCCATCCGGCATCATGGCTCGCGATCAATCATGATGAAGCTTGGGCCGGACCTGTCCAAGATTTTCGGCCTAATTACCCTGGCACTCGGCATCCAGTTCATCATCGGGGCAAAGAGAGAAGCTTCCCCAAGCTCATGTAAGCTAAGCCCTACCAAAAAAATGTGCCTGTGAGTGGACGTCTCCTACAAGGGGGGGAAATCTCCGTTTTTCGTAGTATGCCTGTAGAGAAGAAATGGGGACCCCTTATGGCGTCCCCACGTTTAGCGACCTAATGACCGGGCGGCCTAAAAGCGTACGACTTATTCGCGGCTTCATCCATCTGTTCCGGAGTTATAAGGACGACGGTCCGGGGCTTTAAGAGCCCGGAAGCGCTGACCGCTAAAGAAACTGCCGCTGCGGTTACTTGATCAGGCAAGTCCGCGATGATAAAGTAGTCATATTCACCAAAGGCAAAGTAAAAACACTCCAGATTTCCGCCAATCGACGCCAACGCTTCTTTGACAGCTGCTACCCGATCTGAACCTCCTTTTTTGAGCAATCCTTTTATGCCATCACCAACATAGTTTCCCTGAAATAAATACTTTGCCATGTTGCTCCTCCCTTTCCGAAAAAAGTATTGTCCGACAGGGCGTTTCAAGCACTCCCTTCCAAATTGGTGCCACATGGATAAGCATCTTTTGGAATTAAAACTTTAGCGGTTCAAAGTCGGTATGATGAACTCTCAGCCTCGCCAGGGATAACTAGGGACCGGTGCGTAACAGCCCCT
>DATKMG010000541.1:0-13465 GCA_035541995.1 Terriglobia bacterium | reverse complement strand
TCTCCCCCAACTTCCGGAAGCTGATCTCCAGAACGGCCGACCGAGGCAAGCCCCAATATACGCTGCCTTGCGTCGGCCTGTTGGCCCCGGACCGCCAGTACTACTGGCATGTGCGTGCCAGGGATGAAAAGGGCGTGTGGGGGCCCTGGAGCGAGACCTGGAGCTTTACCCCCCGCGCGCCGACTCCCCCGGTTGATGTAACTCTTAAATTGAATGCTGATCGCGGTGTGGGGACCCTGCGCTGGAAACCCAACCCGGAGGGCCGCACGCCGGTGAAATACAGGGTTTACGGCAGTGACGAAAAGGGCTTCTCGGTGAGTGATGAGCCATATGCAGTCATGGATTTTTTCCCGGGAGATTGGAGGAAAGCCGAGCTTGGCGGTCGGTTTCCCGCAAACTTCGTCGCGGAGACTAGGGACCTGGAACTGGTCGTGGTAGGCGAGGGGCTGAAACTTCCCAACACCAATAAAGCTTTTTACCGAGTCGTAGCCGTAGATTCGCAGGGCAATCGCAGTTGGTCTTCCGAATATGCATCCGCGCCGAGGCCCTTTATCTACACCAATCCTCTTACCGTGAGCAGGGTCGGAGTGCCCTACCGCTATCAGATCAGCACCATCCGGTCTCTGGGGGACCTTGGATACAGACCTGTGAGCAGAGAACAGGTGTCGGATTTCTGGCCGGTTGAAGAGAGGCCTGCGATCCTCAGCGGCCCCGTATGGAATTTGCAGGTAGTGAAATTCTGGGACGAACAGCTGCCTCAATTCTCACTTCTGCAAGGGCCGGCATGGCTTACGATTGACAGAGCGTCGGGACTGCTAACTGGGACGCCTGTTGCTGAGGGGAGAGTGCGGGTGGTTGTTGAGGCGAGACTCCAACGTGAAGTGGAGGAACTCGATCTCGACGCCCTTTCCTGGGGGCTGAGACGGGTTACAGGCAAAACCACTGAGAAGATGGGTCCAGCGAAACAAAGATTCTCCATAGAGGTGAGACAGTGATGCCAGGACCTGGGCCTCTCACTTGAACCCAACGTTTGGGGCTTGGGCTCCTCTAGAGATCCCTGGCTTGAGACCCTTGCTGGCCCTGAGCGTGGTCATCCCGGCCTCCCGAGCCACCGGCGATAACACGAGTGAAGCGGCAGGAGACCGGGATCTTCCAGATCCCGGGTCTGTTGCCTGTCTATCAAGTTCAGACCGGGTTCCCGTTGACCATTTCGGTGTATGGAGACACAGCCAATTCCGGAACGGTTCTCGGGGAGAACCCGATTCATGCCAATTACACGGGCCAGCAAGTCTTCGGTCCGAAGACCGGCACTGCGGCCGAATGGTTCAACCCGGCAGCCTTCACTCCTAAAACAGTGATCTTCTCTATTTAGTGTTTATTGGTCAGGGCGTCTCCGCCGCCTCCAGGATCAGGATCGCATCTTCCCAACCCTCCGGCGTCGTGAATGACTTCGTGCCGGCATTCGATTCCGTTCCAATCGGCGTCTTATCACCGCTGATGGGGTTGATCCAGAACATCTCGAGCTTATCTGGCTTCAGTTTGCTCAGATTAACGCTAAAGGAAGCCTTATCGGCCAAATAGAACATGGCCCATTGGTTGTCTTGATGGCGTGCAGCCAGGTGAAGCAACTCGTTACCTGTGGGCTGCCCATTGGCCGAATCAAAAGGCCCCAGATCGCGGACGTAGGCGCTCCGTTCCTGCTCGCTCGCAAACTCATGGGGAAGCGGCCAGTTGCTGACACGTCCTCCCGATGCAAACAACGATTGATCCGGAACCAGCAGCCACCACTCCTTCCGGGCCAGGAAGATCTTCTTGAGCACCCCCATTTGAATTGCCCCGGGAGCGTTCAGGGCTTCCTTCCAGGTGGGCAGAATCCGCCAACTGGCGTTGTGCCCATAGGTATGGTGAGCTCCCGCTAAGTAGGAATAGTAAGCCTGCCGGCGAACCCACAAGGGAGTCACGTCGAATCTGTATTCGGAGCCCGCTTCGTAGGCGCCTTCGGCCATCAGAACCGGCTTGGCGGGCTTGAGATTGTAGTCGTAGGTGACCATGGGATAGATCAACTTGACCGCATTCCACGTCTGCATGGAATTGAAATCCAGCCAACTCTCTGAGTGGAGGAAATCTGAGGAGTAGGGAGAGGGATCGGGTTTGAAGCTGATGATGTGACGACCTCCGTCTCCTTCCCGCAGACCTGCAGCCAACTCCCGAATAACCGGCACAAATTCCTGCTTGGCCTGGGGTGTAGTGGTCCAGACGATGTTAGGTGTGTCCTTATACCGCTGAGCTACCCATTTGGCCCAACCTCGAGCCTTTTCCAGGGTGATGTATTTCCGGTAGGACTGATGATAGATGCTGGGCAGTATGATCAGGTCGTTATCGCGGGCCATCTGGATCACAGCATCCACATTCTTGAAATAAGCCTCGTTCGGCGTGAGAGGATCGTTATTGATCCATGCCTTCTGACCGTAGACGTTGGGTTTTGTACCGTCGCCCTGGCCCATCAGTTTGACCTGAACAAAGGTAAAGCCGTTCTTTCTGGTTTCTTCAAGAATGATCCTGGCATCCTCCTGGGTGTACCCGTGGAAGAGTTCCCATTGCGTGGTGCCTAACCAGAACACGGGATTGCCCTTTTGATCTACAAAATACCTCCCGTTCTCGCTGACTTTGACGGGCAAGGCCGTCGATTGGGCTAATGCGATTGACCCGACGATACAAGACAGCGCCAGCCACTGCAGGACATTCTTCATGATGGGTTTCATCTCCTCTTATCCTTTCCTGCAAATAATCTCGGCCCTCCACTGACAAATAATGCGTCACTATTGACATTCGCGGAATAGAGTGACATCTCATTCCGCCACCCCTGCCGGGGTGGGGATTTTTGGGTGGGACGAGATTCCAGGGGTGACGCGCTTCTCGCGCCATCCCTTGCTACTTTCCATTGTCCCTTCGGGACAAAGATTTGTCACTATATTCTGCGACTCTCAATAGTTCAAAATCCTACAGGTTCCCAACGAGGGGCATCTTATCATAGTGGAGGACCTCCCTTATCCGGGATGTCAGGAAACACGCTGGAACCTGTTTGTTATCGGTGAGTTCGAAACCCACCGGCGAAATGTATAATCGAGCACAGTCCTCCGGGAAGCAAAGCGGCAGGGCCTTCTCAATACGCGGGCTCTTTGGGATCCGACAGCAGAGGACCGTAAGTATCGGGCATCCGATCGCGCGGGACGATGGCGCGCCAATGGCCGAAGTCAGGAGTTGGCTCGCGCTGGTTCAGATCAACCTCGCACCAGAACACGCCGGTTTGTCCTTTGCTCGAGGCCAGGATCCTGCCCAACGGGTTGATGACCATGCTGTTGCCGTCGTACACCGATGGGACCAGGTAGATGCCATTATCGAAAGCACGGAGACGAAACACCGTCTCCCCTCCGTCCAATCGTCCGGGCTCATCGGGGAAAGTAGTCCCCCAGGTGGGGGCGAAAACGATTTCCACGCCTTTGAGGCCCCAGATGCCGGCAATTTCCGGGAAGAACCAATCGTAGCAGACTTGAATGGCGACCTTGCCAAAATCGGTCTCGAACACGGGATACTCATTGCCTGGAATGACTCCGCTCTTCCATTCCCCCAGTGGCAGATGTACCTTGCGGTACTTGCCCTTCAGTTCCCCATTGCGGTCCAGCAGGACGCCGGTGTTATAGAGACGCCCGCTATCAAGTTCACTAAGGCTGGCTACTACCCAAAGGTGATTTCGCTTAGCGGCCGCGCCCAATCGGTTGGTGTCAGGCCCGGGGATGGGTTTAGCCAGATGAGCGTCGTCTTTCGTCGTGCCGATCTTAGTGAATTTTTCCGGCAGGCAAACGATATCCAAACCCAGCCGGCCGGCCGCGTCGATCTGCTCGCAGAACAGATCCATGTTTCGCTCCGGTGTGCTGTTGGATGGCCGGAGGTAGACCGTCCCAATCTTCACTTTGCGGGGCAACGGCGTCGTCGTCGCGCGGACGTTGACATGTTCCCAACAGACAGCCCCTCCCTGAGGCCACTTCAATTCAAGGGACAGTCGTCCCGCGTCAGCCTCCCGGGGTGCCACCAGGACATCGCGGAATTGCAGCTTGCCTTCAGCCGATGTCAACCCACGCACCAGCATCATGGTTTCTTCAGGAAGCGGCCGTCCTGCCTTGGTCCAGCTCATGCGAACGATCACCGAGCGATAGGGACTCTGCAGGTTTTCTGTTCTGCACAGGGCATCGATCGCGTAGGCCTGTTCTCCTCGAATTCCTTGCAACTCTTGCCAGACCCCACCCACGGCGAAGGGCTCTTTGCCGCCATCCATCCACAACCCGCCAGGGACAAGCTGCATCTGGCAAGCGGTCGAATCCAGCAACGGCCCCCAGCGCGACCACTCTGTCGGCAGGCCCTTTTCGCCAGACACCTTGAAATCCGGGTTGTGAATCAGGTTAGCTTCAGCCCGGGCAAATTGCCCCAGGGTAAAAAAGAAGGGCCCAAGCAGCGTTGCAGTCAGCATCCGGCAGAATCGAATTCTCATCAGCACGTCTCCTGTTCTTAAGTAGGTCTTGCGCAACGCGGCGACCACCAGTTGAGATTTCAGAAAAGTGCCCCGTGACCTTTTCAAGTTCACCGCCTCACAATATGAAAATGGTGGTTTTGCGGGAGTGTGGGAGTAGATCGTGGGACCGCGATCCCCCGAGCGGCGACCCATTTGACTCAGGAAGTCTCCGCGACGGGTGACGGCGGTCACTCGCACACCGGCCACCTTGAAGCTCGCAGTTTCATAACAGTCCGGCCACACGCCCTGAGAATGAACACGGTGTCAATGGGACAGTCATTCACCGCCAGCGAATGATGGGCATCATACCAGAAGCTGGGCAGGCCGCACAGTTCCAATGCGATGCTGCGGACACTTGTGGAGTAGAATACCACTGTCACATTCGGCGATTAATCTCATATCAATTAAGGAGACACAATGGACTACGAGCAATCTCGAATTAAGCTGGCAAGTGGGCTCGTTAAATGGGGGTTTGCCGGAATATTGTTACTCTTAGTCAGTCTCGGCTCCTGCGGGACTGTCAACTATGGCGAGCGGGGAGTCTTGCTTCGATTTGGAGCGGTCACGGGGAATGTCAAGAACGAAGGACTTTACTTCAAGATTCCCTTCATTGATCACGTTGAGATTCTCGACATTAAGACGAAGAAAAGTGAAGTTGATGCAGATGCATCAACTAAGGACTTGCAGATGGTGACGTCGAAGGTAGCTCTGAATTATCACATCAACCCGACCGGCATTGACCACTTCTTCCAGAAGTTCGGCAATAATTTTGAGCCGAACGTACTGGATCCCGGACTCCAGGAAATTCTCAAAGCTGTGACCGCCCGGTACACTGCTGAAGAGGTAATTACCAAGCGAGAGCAAGTGCGCGAAGACACCAATACCCTATTGAGAGAACGATTTCTGCCACAAGGCATGGTGATCGATGGGCTGAATATTGTAAACTTCCACTTTTCAAAAGTGTTCAACGATGCTATCGAGGCCAAAGTCACGGCGGAACAGAATGCCCTGGCGGCCAAGAACAAGTTGGAACAAGTCAAATTCGAAGCCCAGCAAATGGTCGAAGCTGCCAACGGCAAGGCAAAGGCGATTCAAGTTGAGGCATCGGCGATTGCGAACAATCCGTTGGTCCTTCAACTGAGAGCGCTTGAGAAATGGAATGGGATATTGCCTCAGTACGTTGGTTCAGGTTCTATACCCTTTATTCAGATCAAGTAGGACAGGCTTGATAGCGGAACAATAAGCCAAGAAACCGTCTTTTTCAGCCATTTGCAGTCACAATATGTTCCTCTCCCACATCCACGTCCTTGCGGCCGCATACCTCATGGGATTGGCGGCGGCCGCGCCGATGGGCCCGGTTAACATGCTGGCCATCCGCCGTGGCATGATAGGCGGCTGGCGCCATACCCTCGCCTTCGGAATCGGCTCTGTGGCCGGCGACCTGATCCTCTTCTCCTTGGCCCTCCTCGGCGGTCGCTATCTCCTCTCCGACCTCTCCAACCCGACTCTCCGGACCCTCCTCGCGGCTATCGGCGTGATCGTCCTGCTTCCGCTGGGACTCTACTTCGTTGTCCGCGCCGTCAAGGAACCTCTACGTGCCTACACCGGCGCTCGCAAACGCTGGGGTGAAGGCACTGTCCCCGCGCGTTTGGCCGCCGATGTCGCCACGGGAACCGCCCTGACCATCTTCAACCCCATAACAATGGTTTACTGGGTCGGCGTCACTTCCAATTGGCTCCCCTTTGCCCATTCAATCTTCGGCGCCAAAGCCCCAGAGTGGGGGATCCTGATGGCCGCCGCCGGCCTGATGACATGGTTCACCACCCTGACCTTCGGCGTTCGCTTTATGCCCCACCGCCTCGGCCCAACCTTTTTCCGCCTCGTCAACGCAACCTTGGCCTTCATCCTGCTTGCCTTCGCCACGTACTGTGCAATAGTCGTGGTGTCGGCCCGAAGAATTTAAAGGAAGGATGATCCTAAGACACTGGCTCACTATGGCAGCATCGGCGTGATGATGTGGAAGGCACCGTCCCCATGCCAAGAGTTTCATATCAGTTCGTCTTCTGCTCAGAAAGAACTGTTTGACTCGCAAAGGGGAGAGAGTTACAAGAGCGCCATAAAGGGTCGTCTTTGCCTGACGGGCAAACAACAGGCCGCGGGAGTCGGTGTGACATCCGCGGCCACATTTCAACATCGAATTAATGACTCACTTAAGATACAGCCACCTTGATCTGCTTGGGTTTCGTCTCCTCGCGCTTCGGCAGAGTAAGGGTCAGGACGCCCTCCTTGTATTCCGCACGGATCTTCTCTTGGTCAACAGTTCCAGGGAGTGTGAAAGACCGATAGAAACTCCCGTAGGAGCGCTCGACTCGATGGTAATTCTCCTGCTTTGTTTCCTTTTCCAGTTTCCTCTCACCGCGAAGCGCCAGAGTGTTGTTTTCAACCTGGATATCAATTGTTTTTTGATCGATTCCCGGAAGCTCTGCTTTCAGCACTAACTCATTCGCAGTCTCATAGATATCGACCGCAGGACTCCAGGCCGTTACCTCCAGATTCCCATCGCTTTCCCTGACTCCCCTAAATGAGTCATCAAACAAACGGTTAAACCCTGACTGTAATCTCACTAAATCCTTGAAGGGTTCCCATTTAACCAAGTTCATTGTCATTTCCTCCTTTAGTCACCACTATAAGTAAAATCTTAGTGCTGGATTGTCAAATGTCCTCAAGATAAAACTGCCCCGAGACTTTCTCTAGCTCACCCCGGTGGAAGAGCATGGTGTTTCGGCTGGAAGATGGGAGCCAATCTCAGGCTGACTTGACTATGTCATGATGAGATCCAATCTCTAATCCACCGAGGATATCTGCCATTCTGAAGGCGATAGCTCGACATTATCCTCGTGTAAGCCGGCCTGATGCTATAATCCGAGCAGTTTTCCTTACATTCCAAGGAACGGGGTAAAGAAGTAAGTGGAGATGCGGGCCAATAGAATCATAAGATTAGCTGTGTTGATGATGACCATTTTTTTACCGGTTGCGGGATGGCAGAGGACCAGGCCTGTGGAGCCTGGCATCTTGGTCGCGCAACAGGCCACACTCCCGTCCCCTGAGGCCCTTATTGCACGGGCAAAATCGCTCGAACTCGACACACCGTACGTACCACCTCCGGGTGAACCGCTTGAGCACCACACAGCAGGTTTCGCCAAGGTCATGTGCTCTGCTGTGTTCATCACTGGTCTCGACCCCGAGTTTGCTGCCGAGAACATAGGCTACTTCACGAGCCCCTACACGGAACGTGCGAAGGTGGGAAAACCTGTGATCGACCGCGCTGCCAAAGCTGTGCACGTCACGCTCCCGAATGGTGTGACACTCACAGCCAGGTTCCTGGGTAGCCAAGGGTGTGTCACTCTTCCGGTCGGTCAGAGTTCGGTGAAATTCACACCCATCCATGTTGAGAGCAAATTACCTGACCCCTCGACACAACCGTGGCCCATGGGAGACGTGCTGAACAAAGATCCGCTCCCGCAAGGACTCGACACGGCCAAGGTGAAGCAGGCAGTGGATGCGGCGTTCGAGCCTGCCGCTGAGATGACGGCCGCTTTCGTAGTGACATGGAGAGGACGAATTATCGGCGAGCGGTACGGGAAAGGCATCACAGAAAGGACGCCACTTGAAAGCTGGTCGATGGGCAAGAGCGTCACAGCCACGCTGATGGGCGTCCTTATCAATCAGGGTGTTTACAAGTTGTTGCAACCGGCGCCTATTCCCGAGTGGCAGGGTGAGGGCGACCCTCGCGGAAAGATCAGTATTGCGGATCTCTTGAACATGTCGAGCGGCCTGCGAATCAAGGCCCCGCTTGATCCCGACTATGACCCGGCAGGCACTTACCCCGATCATCTGTATCTCTACACCGGTGGCGTCGACTCGTTCCATTACGCGGCCACACGCCCGCTGCAGTGGCCGCCAGGCACGGTCGGTCGCTATCACAATACCGATCCGGTACTGATCAACTACCTCATTCGTCTCGCCGTCGAGAAACGAGGGGAAGAATATTTGTCTTTCCCACAGCGCGCACTCTTCGACAGAATCGGCATCCGGACGATGGTGATCGAGACAGACCCCTTCGGGAACTTTCTGACCCAGGGGTACGATCTTATGTCGGGGCGGGACTGGGCGCGCCTTGGAAACCTTTATCTCCAGGATGGGGTATGGAATGGCGATCGCATACTTCCCGGAGGTTACGTCGAGTTCGTGAGCACAGTAGCGCCGGCGTGGGAAGCGGACAAGCGACCTGTTTATGGCGGCTTCTTCTGGGTCAATGGGGACGCGGCCTTCCCGGTGCCCAAAGAGGCCTACTACATGGCTGGCGCGGGCGGACAAAACACACTGATTATTCCCTCACACGATCTTGTCGTGGTACGGCTCGGACACTTTAAGGGCAGCACGGTAGGGTCCGCTGGATTCAAAAGGGCTCTCACATTGCTGATGGAAGCAGTGCCGCAGAAGAAATAACTAGCCTGCAATTCTCACCACAAAGACGCAAAGGCAAAGGCGCCAAGGCAAGCCCGAGGATGCAGATTTATCAAGGCCCATCAGAGTCCCCACTCTTGTCAATATCTTTCAGAGTGGTTGTGCAACCTAGGGTGAGATCCCACGCAATTTCTGGAAGGCTAGGCTTTTGGGTTGTTTCTTTGTGTCTTTGTGCCTTAGTGTTGAGAAATCCGGGCTCGAGAGGGCTAGAGAACTCTTCTTACTCAACTTCGTAAGCACCCGCGTCTGGAGCCTTGCCCTTGAAATAGCCAGGGGGGCAACCTGGTAATGGCTTTCCATGAAAGTAAGTCGAAAGATCCAGCCCGGCATCAATTGCAGGACTGCCGGACAAAGGCTTGGGCGGAAAGCCCGGGGCCATCTTGATTTCATCAACGTACCGGGAATGGTTGTCTTTAGTGGGGTCACCGGGATAGGGTCTGCCGCCACCGACCACCACGTTATAGTCTGCGGTGAAATTCACAGGAATAGCAGGGTCCCTGGTTTGAAAGAAACCTCGTTTTGCGATAACCAGGTTGTTCAGGTAATGCCAATGTGGTGCGCCAATGTTGTGATGCTTGCGCCACCCGTGGTACTCCAATCCGACCTGACCACCCACCACCGTATTGTGGTACACGTATCCTTCCGCCGGGGAGTCATCCATGCTATACCAAATGTCGAACGGTGACCCTTCGACCAGCACGTTCCGGTAGATAAAGATCGGGCCTAATCGGGGCAGTTTATAACGTAAATTGCCATGGGACTGGCGAAGAATATTATGGTGGATCTTGACGTTGACTGCCGGGCCGCCAACCTCGATGCCCGAGTCGCCTGTCCGCTCAATCTCGTTTTCCCAGATCTCGGTTCCTTCATCGTGTCCCGGGTCAACTGTCGGCTCATCTAGCGATTCAATCTCGCCCTCGCCCAAATCGATCCCGTCAAACACATCGTGAATCCGATTTGCGTGCAGACGGTTGCCATGCCCGCTGAGAGTAATTGAGATCCCCACACGATCCCAGAAGCCTGCGAGTTTGTGCACTTGCCATACTTCATACCAATCCCTGGATATACTCAACCCTGAATCGGGTTGCGAGATAGTTACCGGGGTCAAATCTTCGTAGGAGCCCCTGAAAATGTCATTCTTCTCAACGAGGCTTTCTGCCGCCTCGTTTCTCACCATAACACCGTTCATGTCCCAGGGCCCGATCTTCGAGTCGGTAACGGAACACCTCAAGCAGTTGTCGGTAATAGCAATTCCATGGTAACCGTGCGCCAGGGTCAACCGACGGACTGACGCTTCCTCGGTATTTCGAAGGGTAACTATTGGTTCCTGGCTCCATACGACGGACCAGTTCCGCAGGGACGGGTCTGCATCGTTCTCCAGATGAACAAAAATCGCGTTCTCATCGCCACGGTAAAGCCAGACGCCGCGTATAAAGCGAAATCCGGTACGCGGAGGCCCGTTGGAGAGCAGGCGTTTCCAGTTCCAGGGCCCTTCACGCATTGTCTCCTCACGTTCGGAGTTCAAGTGCGCCAGGATTTTTCCGTCGATGAACAAGGACGCCGGAGCACGGTCGACTCGGGCCCGATATACTCCGCCGCCAGATGAGACAGATGGTTCCCATTTGGCTCGAAGAGGTTCCGATGGATCGATGATTGCCCCTTCTTCTCCAACTAATGAAACCGGCTTATTGACAACGACAATCTCGTGATAAACTCCTTTTTGGAGATGAATCACACTGCCAGGATGCGCTGCATTCAAGGCCGGACCGATCACCGGTTCGCCGGTAGAACTGGGGGTCAAGATGATCTCACGCTGCGGGTCAGATTCCCGACGGGCATCTGGGGAGCCTTTCTTCGACCGTGTGCCGGCCAGTACCGAAAGACTTACCAATGTCAGAATCAGGATGACCCTTGTCTCTCGTAATCTCTTCCTCATAGAAAACACCCATTGTGATGGAATTCTCAGGGAGGGCGTCACGACCAATCATCGGACACCAGACTGTCGACATTGACAAACGGGGACACTTGGGTATCGGCTACTTCTTCACCACCGCGTGCATTCAATCACGACCAACCCTCTGGTGTCGAGGGGGTACTCGCAAGTGGGTGCAATCAGAACTGGCAACTAAATCCCCTCCGGGGAATGAAAAATGTTCAGACTCCAGGGAAACGGTCTTCGGTTCCTCACTGCCAGCCGGGTTTGATTGTACCCCACTGAGACCATGACCTTGATCCCAACGTGTCTGCAACGACACGAAGGGGCGCCGAAGAAGAAGAGAATGAGGGATGGGGACAGGCAGTCAGGTTTTGGGGATATTGAAGATTCCCATCGAGAAATTCAACCGGCCAATTGAAGAACCTGAGCAAGATAAAGTTCCCGGGCCATCTTACATTGCTCTTTGGTGGTCTGGCTGTAACCTACGCCGAACATCTGGCAAGCCACCAAGCGATAGAAATCGAGACGTCCTCCCTCCCGATAGACCTGCATTGCTTCTTCCGAGATAGGCGGGCCATCCAGGAGTTTAGCTAGTCTCTGTTCACGCGGGCAACAGCAATTGAGCGAGTCTTTGTTGCAGTTTTCACACCGAAAAGCATTAGCTGCGTTTCGATTCAACGAGGTCATGGCTTTTTCTCCTCCATGCGACTGACTGGGATTATGGGATCAGATCTCCTCCTCATAAAAGGTCAAGCCCACGGTCCCGTCACAGGATATCGAAGTTTCGTTTCATTACCTGAGGCGTTGACTGAATCTCTCTTCTTTTCTGCACGCGACGTCATCACAGTACAGGGCAAGTTTGGGCGAAGGCGTTTCCCGCAGCGTTGGCTTCTGCCACGCCTTCGCTATATCTTTGGAAATTGGCTACCAGGGGAGCCGCAATATACATCCAGGCAGCACTGGCACATGCCGAGCACACCAACTGTCCAAGGCCATTGGTTGTTAACGGTCGGTTTGTGTCACAATCAACACAAAAAACTATCCGATCCTCGAGGATCCGGCGTGGAACTCCGTTCATCGGATTCTTACTGGAATTGAGCCAATCTCTATGGTGCATATAGGTCCTCCCGCCGGGAACCAAGGCTGCAATGGAAATGCCATCGTCTTTCCCTTGATCCAATAACAGTGGGATTGCTTCCCTCTCAACAGTTTAGACCAGGACTATTAGCGAAGGGAGTGGCTATGTGGAGCTGTGACGCAGGCCTAAATGTCCGAAAACAAGACACCATGGCTCCGGTTTCCTTCTGCGGAATTAAGCAGAACCAATTGTTCGTTCTCCCCATCCTCCTGAAGTCTGCGTGAGTACCGATGCGGGGTTGCATCATTAACTCAATTCCACCATCTGGGTTCACTTCGGATCAATTATCAGGCGGGTCTCTGTGCCGAATTTTCTATATTGTGTATATTCCATGTCATTCTTCGCATACATTACCGGGTAGTGGCTGTTCACCGATGGGTCGACTCGTCCGTAAATCGCCTTATAAAAATCTACCTGCTGGCCGGACCTCTCATTGTTGAGCTGCAAATACACTGAAGACCGAACGGGCAGCCAGTACTTCTCACCGCCAATCTCGACCAAATCATACTCGGTAGAGTGTGAGGACTTTTCAACAGGGAAAGGCCGGGGGATATCCCTAGCCTCGCCCTCCAGGCGAACCACTTGTCGAGAAGCCAAATCAATCCAGCACCGGCCACCGTAAGCTGTGGTCACCTTTTGGCCCCCCAAGCCGATATAAAACTTGGAATTGGTCTGGGGTATGTAATACCGGACTCGGACAGTCTCTCGCTTGTTTACGTGATCAGCTCTTTCCATCAAGAAGGAAGTATTCGATTCGGGAGCAAAAAGTTGGAAGAGAGAGTTACCAAAGTCACCTTTTGACAGAAAGCCTGCAATCCCCATATCGGCTTGAGTGGCCGGCGGTCTATTGTCGATCGCCAAGATCTTGTAGTGTTCCATGCCCCCGTAGTAGGAAACCTCAGCAACAATCTGATCTACCAGTTGCCAGTCGCCAATCTCACCCAACTTGGCCATCCGCTTTGTCTTCTGCGTGCAGACAAAATCCGGCAGCGCGTGGGTATGGGCCAAGGCCAGCTGGCGCACGGAGTCCAGAAACTGAAGCCAGGTTGCAGCGGTCGGCATTTGCCCCCGCGAAAATGGAATGGAGGGGGACTTTGGCTGGCTTCCCTCCGATTGGAAGACCACCGCCAAAAGATGCGGTCGAGGTTTGCAGACTTGTGATCCGACCAGGCTGAAGGCAAGAATCAATGAGAGCGTGCATTTCGGCCGCATAACCAACCTTCTACACGCTCAGAATGGAGAATAAATATGAACCAGAGAAACACGGTTGACCTAATCCACTCATAGTAGAATTGCC
>DATKMG010000540.1:0-5917 GCA_035541995.1 Terriglobia bacterium | reverse complement strand
ACATCTCTGTCACTCGTTCTGGACTAAAGTACCCTATCATTGTGACTTCTGGGCCAGTCAAACGTGGACTTTAGGGGAATGAATGGATCACTCGTTCGGCCCTCCACCTGTAGCTGGTCCACTGCTGGAATATGAAGATCCGTCTGGTCGACTTTACGGCCGCCGTCACCAATAACCTCGGTAGGCGACCCATTGGTGGCAATAGGCTAAAATACGCGCTTGCGCTAAAAGCCTCAGGATTGGAGTAGAATACGTCTGACTTGGATTCTGGGAATGCGGTGATAGTGGGAATATTTCCACGCTATGAAGACGAAGTACGACTTAACGTTGGATACGCACAGAAGCATACCTTTGTAACCTAATCTGAAGAAGACGGGTCACAAAGAGAAGGTTAGTTTGAGTGCCCCTCCGGCATTGTCAGCCGAGGTGGTGACTCTGGGTTATTCCATGGGGTCCTCTCTTGAATATGCGGTTTTCGAGGGCGCCGCGGAGGCGCGGCGGCTCCAGACCACCGGAGACGGGATGCCCTCGTCCCGCCTCCTGCGCCTATGAGCTTTTTTGGCGGCGACGAGGCATCGGCTTACCCCATTTTCATGTTACGTGGTGCCCCCGGATGGGGCATGAGAGGCTTTTGTGAATTTGACGGATGTCCAATCTCTTTTTCAATATAACTGTTGGGCTAATTCCCGTGCTCTTGGCGCTGCATCAATTCTAGGGCCAGATCAGTTCTCGCAAGATCTGGGTATTAGCCACCGTTCGGTCCAAGGCACACTGGCCCATATTCTGGGTGCAGAGTGGATCTGGCTGATGCGCTGTGAGGGGACTTCTCCCAAGAGCTTGCCGCCCGCGCAAGAGTTCCCCACCGTGAATGCCTTAATAATCCGGTGGACTCAGCTGGAGGCAGACTACGGCCGATACCTGGAGAGACTTACTGACAGTTCTCTAGAGAAAGTAATTAGCTATACAAATACTCGAGGAGAAGACTGGGCCTACCCATTGAGACAGATCTTGCAGCACGTGTGGAATCATTCCACCTACCATCGTGGGCAGGTAATGGGCATGTTGCGCCAGCTCGGTGCCCAGGCAGCAGCGACTGACTTGCTAGTCTATGCTGACCAAAAGATCGGCGCTAAACCTCATCCCTGAGGAGGGTAAATGGGACTGGAGGCATTCCGCCTGGATGGACGTGTCTCAATTGTAACGGGCGGCAGTAAAGGACTGGGGGAAGCCATGGCGATGGCTCTTGCCAAGGCCGGCTCCAAGGTGGTCGTGGTCAGCCGAAACCTGGAGGGATCACATCAAGTCACCAAGCGGATTAGTGAAGCAACTCAGCAAGAGACATTGGCGCTGAGGGTGGACGTGACCCGGAAAGCTGACGTTGATCAGATGGCCAGGGAGATAGTGGCGCGGTTCGGGAGAATCGATATTCTGGTAAACAACGCTGGAGTCAACATCCGCAAGCCCTTATTGGAGACCGAAGATTTGGAATGGGAGACTGTTATCGAGGTGAATTTGAAGGGGCCGATGCTCTGCAGCCGGGCCGTGGGACAGATCATGGTGGGACAACGGTCTGGCAGCATTATTAATATGGCGTCGATGATGAGCTTCGTTTCCATTCCAGGCCGTGCGTCCTATTCCACCAGCAAATCGGGTCTTGTCGGCATGACCAAGGCACTTGCATTGGAATGGGCCCCCTACAACGTTCGGGTTAACGCGCTTTGTCCGGGCCCATTTGTCACTCCTATGAACAAGGCCCTGCTCGAGAATAAAGAAACTCATGATTTTTTTACTTCGCGTATTCCGCTCGGCCGATTTGGAAACCCTCAGGAACTCGACGGGGCAGTCGTCTTCCTTGCATCAGATGCTTCGTCTTTTGTGACAGGAAGCACCCTTGTGATCGATGGTGGATGGACGGCACAATAGGGGTGGTTCGGGATGAAGAGAGAGTGTAGGAAGCTTGCTTTCATTTTAATCTCGGTCTTTCTTACTCTGCTTTTACAGGTCTCTGCGGACGACAAAATTGTCCTGCCAGTCCGTGACGACGCCAACCCGTGTCAGGCAGCATTTCAAGCCAGCTATGACCGGGTATGGAATGTCCTGGTTCAGATTCTCTCGGACTACCAGTTTGAAGTTAAGACCAAAGACAAAGCCGCAGGCAGATTGGAGACAGGGGTCGTCGTCTTCTCCCGCAGTCCTCATCTCTCGAAGCTCAACACCGGCGTTAAGGCTTACTCCACTCCCCCCAAGAGTTTTCTTCACAAGTGGCTGGACGGCCGAATGCGAATCCGGGTGCAGATGACCAGGATATCAACCGATTCGACCCGTGTCGGAGTGGAAATCGAAATTCAAGGTTTTGAAACCTCCGTCTTCGACGATTCCACAGTTTCCGGAGATTGGAAGGAATGCCGATCAAATGGGAAATTTGAGTTTGAATTACTTAACGATGTGGCTACCCACCTAAGAAAGAAGCCGACCCTGCCTTCTGAAGAGGGGAATATTCCCGCTATAGTGGCCAGGCCCGTTCTCTCCAAGGCAACGGAGCGAGAGAATGAAGATCTGGCCAACTTGCTGCTCCAGTCCATTCCAGAAGGGGCTGAAATCTATCTAAATGAAAAGCTGGTTGGAATGACTCCGTCTCGCCTCTCGCTGGCCGCCGGTGAGTACAAGGTTCTTTTTCGCAAGGAGAACTACAAGGAGTTCTCGCGCACTCTCACAATCCTGAAGCGCAGCGAGCTCACCATCAGTTCTGAATTGGAACCTCTCCCGCAGCCACAGTAATACCAAGTTCTTTTTAAAGTCCTATAAATGACTCCAGAAGTCAGGATCTACCCTGTCAAATCAAACCCTCTTGCTTATTGCCGGGGAAGAGAGTAGCCAATGCTGGCTTCTGGGCTCTTGATAGATCTTATTCTTTTAACGTGAAGAGAACGTCTTCTTTACCGGAGAGATTCTCGAGCCAATGCTGAATGCGCGACACCAACTGCTTCTTGGTCACGCGCCCGGAAGGTGCGATAAGAGGAAGGGGTGAATCGAGCTGTTCTTCCATCACCTGGCCGCCGATGAAGCTTGAGAGTTGGCTTATCACGGCCTGGTTTAATTCGGGAATTGGGTCATCCTTGAGCAAGGATTGGATGGTGTCAAAGTTATCGACCATCTTCCCGTCGTGCGCAATGAGTTGTGGCTCGATGATGTGGCGGTAGTAGGCGAGGGCCTCCCGGTGATGGGTCACACCCAGATTCAGGAACGCCTTGAGATCCTGGGTAATTGCAACTACGTTCAAAGGACGTGCCAGCTTGAAGGCACAACTGCAGGAGGGCTTTGACTGGAGGAGGTCACGGACCGGTAAGGAGCATTGATAATCCTTGAAACCTGCAATCCATTCGTCGAGATAATTGACATAACTGGGATCGCCCAAGGGAAGACTAGCGAGCAATTGCAGGTTACGGAATTCTCTGGAATTCTGCATTTCATTAAGTCGAGAAAATTCTCCCAAGGGGCCGATACTCAGGTCATGTCGGTTGGCATAAAACTGGATATAGCGGTCCTTAAAGTTCCTAAACTGACTCTCGAACTGGTTGGCTCTTTCGGTGCCCAGCAGTTCGTGAATCGAATCCAAGCCCTTGAGTAGTTGCGCCTTCTCGCTTTCCAACTCAGGACTGTCCGTTTTTTCGGCGGCCAACAAGTAATCCCTGGCTTCAGACAAACGTTCCATCCAGTGAAGGAAATGCGAGAGTTCGACCAGGTTTTGAGACGCCTTTTCTAACAAGCTTAGGTTCTCCGCAAATAGCTCAATGATTCGTCCCATGCCCTGAATCAGCAGGGTTTCGCTCTCCAGCACACTGCCCACGATTTCTGCCAATTTCTCGAAGCGCCTCTTCGTCCAGGCCATCTTGCGCCACATGTGAGTGGTAAGAAATTCGTTGGGAAGAGAATCGAGCCGTTTGGGGATATCTAACTCCTGCCAGTGATGGAGCCATTCGCCAAGGGCGGCTGTGGCAGCAATGCGGCCACGGCTGGTGGAGATGTCGGACAGCTCTTGTTTCCCGGTGATCAGGCGGCACCATTGAGTCATCACCTCAACCGGATATTCCTTGTGCGTCTGGATCCTCCGGAAATGAGAGAACTTCAAGATGTTCTCGAGTGCCACCAAGTTCTCACGGGCAATAGTACTATTGGCCTCGGGATCGAAAAGTTCCATCTGTCCGTCAGCAACCAATGCAGTCAAGATCAGATACAAGGGAGTCCAGGTCAATCCAAATGGGGGACGATGCACAATGTCGTATAGCGATTGAACATGCCGTTCTGTCGCGTCCAAAGTGTCCAAGTACTGGATGAGGTGGCTCAGGAACAGGGGGGGCGTAATACTGAGGTTGAGTTCATAGAGCCCTTCGGAACGGCTTACCAGCCCGAGGGGCAAGGCAAACTGGCCGGCGAGTCGCTGGACTTCATTGTTCGTGGGATCCTGGTTGGCGAACAGCTTTCGAGTGATCGTCATCACCTGGTTCATCGAAGGCGAATCAGGGGAAAAATTAGGGTGCAATGAATAGAGCTGGTCAAAATTAGGCTTGAAAAGATAATTCAATAGTGAGCGAAACGTGCGGCATTCCAGATGCCCTTGATTTAACGCCAGCGTTTGAGTACTGGTTACGATTCTGCCTTGATTCAGATAAAAATCCTGAAAGAGGCTGGCCAGCCGAGAGTCTAATTCCTCGTGGAACGAGGCCAAATCCGAGGCACTGAAGTCACTGCTCGAAGATTTCTCTGTCAGTTGTAGAGCAATGATTCGTTTGACTTCTAGAGATTGTTCTTCGCTAGGCCGGGCGGGAATCCAGTGGATTTCAGTCGTTTTCTGCGATCGAATGACTTCTTCCTGCTCGGGTGTCAGCCCAACTGGCTCAATCCAAAGGATCCATTCAATTGATGTCTGTGCTTCTGCAGTCCGGGTAGGGGGCTCGATGACAGTCTCGTCATTGACGTCAAACTCCTCAACTTCCGGGAGTCGGGATGACTGGGTCAGATCGTCCGACTCCGAATAGACTTGGTACTCCCTCCTCCGAAAACGCTCAGAGGGCATCAGCAAGCCAGGACGTTCGGTCCCTTTCCAATTGACTTGAAGCAGAACCTCCTTATCCATCATGGATTGTAGAGGATCATGGTGCAACGGCCAGTCCGGATAATACTTGCGGGCAGCAGAAAGCAGAGTTTCGGCAATCCTAGGATTCGAGTCGGGAATTTGGGAGGCAATCGACAGAAGATACTTGTTGAGCTCCTCACGAAGATCGGCGCCACCCAGCCTATACGTCCGGTCAAGACGATCATCGGTGGTAGTGAAGCCATGAGACATGGCTTTCTCCATCTGTCCCAGGATCATCCCGACTACGTTGTAACTCAAGCCGGTTTCGCTGTCTTCGAAGAGCAGGAGCGAATCAGCCAGTTCGCGGACAGTAGGAGCTCTATCGGCAAGTGTAAAGAGGAAAGTGGATTTCAAGAGCATCTTTCCCCACAGTCGCCATCGGTCTTCCAGTCGTAGCACCGCCTGGTCAGCCAAGTCCCTGTAAATGGCGTAGAGCCGCGTACACTTGGGATTCCCCTTGATCTCAAACTCCATCCGGTCAAACAGAGAATCGATTGTTACCAGGCTAATTGCCCGCCGGCTGGAGATCTTAGGGTAAGTGCTAATTACAAACTCGAGCAGAGAGAAAGTAGGAATCTTCGCTTTCAACTTCTCTGCCAAATCGAAGATCAGGGGGTGAAAGGGGTAAGAT
Organism: Terriglobia bacterium; assembly: GCA_035541995.1. Taxonomy (GTDB): domain Bacteria; phylum Acidobacteriota; class Terriglobia; order Versatilivoradales; family Versatilivoraceae; genus DATKMG01. The sequence continues at coordinate 152 of DATKMG010000540.1, read as the reverse complement.
TCATAAAACTCGTTTTCCGAGAACTGGAAACTGGGCAATTTGGCTTTTATGAAAGCAAACAGCTTTCGCAGATCAAGCTGTTGGCGGGAGTTCTTCTTCAGAACATGCCGGCAAATGATCTCTTTGAGATTCGTCCGGTCAATCCATTCGAT
>DATKMG010000539.1:0-3060 GCA_035541995.1 Terriglobia bacterium | reverse complement strand
CCTGGGGGAAGTAGCCGTCACCGGTTTGACGGCTGTCGGGACTGACCGCACCAATCCGAAGATTTTCCTCTTGAACAATTATCAGGCCGGGGACAGCCTGTTCGTCACCCATGGGCGACAGAACTTGAAGTTAGGTGGCAGTTATGATCGCTTCCAGGACAACGGCACCTCTGAGAGCCGAAGCAGAGGCCAGTTGCGGTTCCGTTCTCTGGCTGATTTGCTTCGATTCAAAGTCTGGGACCTTCAAGGAGCAACGATCGATTCAGACTTCGATCGGGGGAACCGTCAATCCTTGGCCGGAGCATTCATCCAAGATGATTTCCAGGTGAATCATCGTCTGACCCTCAATGGCGGCGTGCGCTACGAGTATGTTTCCACGCCAACTGAGGTGAATGGAAAGGTCGGAAATCTAAGGAACATACTAGATGACAACGTTACCCTCGGCGATCCCTTCTTCCAACCTCTTCACCATACCGTAGCCCCACGGGTGGGTTTTGCACTGGATGTTTCCGGGAACGGAAAGACGGTAGTTCGAAGCGGCTTCGGGGTCTATTATGATCAACCATTGTTTCAGGTCTACCGCTTACCCGCCTACCGGTCGCTCCCTTATGTCAACCTGGGACGATTGACAAATGTCACAGCTTTACCGGTTGATCCCGCAGAATTCAAGGGGGTCGATACTTCAACCGAATCGATCCAGTTTGACTTTCGCCCGACCTACGCCATGCACTACAACTTTAATGTCCAGAGAGAGTTGGCAGGAATGGTGCTCTCGCTTTCTTATGTGGGATCACGAGGGGTTAATCTCATAGCAAATTCAGACACGAACACCGCTTATCCGCAAATCCTGTCCGATGGGCGCGAGTATTTTCCGGCCGGGAGCAGCCGCAGAAATCCAAACTTCGGTCAGGTTCGAACCATTCTTCAGGGGTTTGATTCCAACTATAATTCACTGACTGCTGGAGTTCTCCAGCGCTTTCACCGAGGTCTGCAATACCAGCTTTCCTACACCTATGGCAAATCCATTGACGATGCGTCTGGACAAGACCGCCTGGAATTCTCCAACGGGCAAGCATATGTCTTCGATCCTTACAACCGGCTGCTCAACCGGGGCCGTTCCGACTTCGACACCCGACACACATTCACTGCCAATACCTCGTACGATCTCCCCATCGGAGAGAGCTTGAAAGGGGTCGCAAGGCAGATCCTACACGGCTGGCAGCTGAACGCTATCGTGATGATGGCGTCTGGTGTACCTTTCACCCCATTGGTGGACGGAGATCCGGACCGTGATGGAAGCGATGGTAACGCGGCACGACCCAATCTCCTCCCCGGTGTGAGCCTGATTCCCTCAGGAGGAAGTACCCCCGATTTTTGGTTTAACCCGGCTGCATTTGCTCCACCCGAAGTCGGGTTCAGAGGGACTGCTGGAAGGAACATCCTAAACGGACCGGATTTCAGAACACTGGATGTCGGCGTAGTCAAGAACTTCCGGATCAGCGAAACGTGCAGTGTTCAGTTTCGAACCGAGTTCTTTAATCTCTTTAATCGGGCCAATTTCTCCATGCCTTCTAATTCTGAAAACGGAGAACTGATCTATAGCTACACACCGGCGGCGGGAGGCAAACCGGCTCGCTTTAGCCAGGCAGGTAGCGTAGGGGAGATTTTCAGTACGGTGGGGGATTCCCGCGAAATCCAGTTTGCCCTCAAGTTCGTTTTCTAGGAGGAGTTGGATCTCGACATTTTCGGGTTTCAACCCTGATTCCTTACGAAGCTCATCATGCCCGACCAAGAGCCAGCAGCAAGATGCCACCAGGCAACACGGATCGACCATGCAGCCTCTTCATCTCCCATACATGGGAATCTTTCTGTTAAAGAACCACTTCATCCTCGCAAGAAGGTATCCTTGGGACGGATTCTGTCAATCGTCGTTCCGTTGCTGCTTTGGTTTGCACCTCTTAGCATCGACCCCATTCCCAAGCATGCACTGGCTATTGCTTCCTTCATGATCATCGCCTGGGTAACGGAGGCCCTGGAATATTTTCTGACGGGCTTGATTGGATGCTATCTGTTCTGGGCTTTGGGGATTGTCAAATTTGAAGCAGCCTTTAGCGGCTTTGCTACTGAAAGTCCCTTCTTTGTTCTCGGCGCGCTTCTCATCGGCATGATGGTTACCCAATCCGGATTGGGTAATCGCCTGGCTTACATGGTTATCCTCCGTATCGGAACCACATATTCCAGAATCTTGCTCGGGTTCGTCCTGGTCTCTTATCTGCTGACCCTGATCGTTCCATCGGGTTCTGCTTGTCTCATCATCAAAGCGACGGTGGCCCTCGGACTCATGGACGCTCTTCGTCTGGGTCCGGGCAGCAATATCGGGCGGGGGATTTTTCTGATCCTGACCTATACCTCCAGCCTCTTTGACAAGATGGTCATCGCCGGATCTTCCGTCATCCTGGTCCGGGGCTTTGTCGAGAGGATGACGCACCTTGAAGTGCTGTGGAGCCACTGGTTCCTGGCGTTCCTGCCGTGTACTGTGCTTACGGTTCTGGCAGTCTGGCGGCTTGGTTTATGGCTTTTTCCTCCGGAAAGGGAACTGGCTGCAGATGGCAAGGCCTTCTTCAAAGAAGAAATCAGAAAAATGGGACCTTGGAAGCCTTCAGAGAAAAGGGCAGCCATCCTCATGCTTGTCGCTATCGGATTGTGGATGACGGATTTCATGCATCATCTGTCACCGGCCATGATTGGCCTGGGAGTTGGTCTTGCCGCCACATTGCCTGGCCTGGGGGTTGTATTGCCCAGGGATTTCAAGCGTTTAAACTATGCTGCGGTGTTTTTTGTAGCTGCAGAGTTGAGCCTGGGCGATGTCCTGGTTAAGACGCGAGCAATCGAGTTACTGAGCAGAGCCATGTTCGACTGGATGGGCACACTGATCACAGGTGGAACCAGTCTCGCCATCGTCACTTATTGGACAGCGTTTATTTATCACTTCTTCCTGGGTAGTGAAGTCGTGATGCTGACCACTTCAGTTCCTGCGCTTATTAGCCTGGCACAGAACCG
>DATKMG010000538.1:0-32631 GCA_035541995.1 Terriglobia bacterium | reverse complement strand
TGGACCAACTGATCCCCCGCCATGGCATGCGGTTGAACGAGGCGCTGAAGGTGGCCGTACAGATGTCGGACGCCCTGGCGGCGGCCCGCAGTTTTCCCAAGAGGAGCTCAACGCCCTGGTTGAGGAAGCTAAGATGTGGGGGAGGAAAGTGGCTGCCCATGCGCATGGCGCCGAAGCCATCCAGCGGTCCATCAAGGCGGGCGTGGCTTCCATCGAGCATGCCAGTCTCATTGACGACGAGGGAATTCGCCTGGCCAAAGAACATGGCACCTTCCTCACCATGGATATTTATGTTGACGATTACGTCCTAGCCGAGTATACACGCATGGGTTATCCCCAAAAGATCATCGATAAGGAGCGCCAAGTGGGCCGGCAGCAGCGGGAAAACTTCCAGAACGCGGTGCGCGCCGGAGTGAAGATGGCGTTTGGAACTGACGCCGGAGTTTACCCGCATGGCTGGAACGCCAAACAGTTCGCCTATATGGTCAAATACGGCATGACACCACTGCAGGCAATCCAAGCAGCCACCAGCAATGCCGCCGAGTTGATTGGCTGGTCAGGCAAAGTGGGCGAAATCCAGCCGGGCGCATACGCCGATCTGATCGCCGTGGAGGGTGATCCACTGGCTGACATTACTGCTCTCGAAAGGGTCAAGTTTGTGATGAAGGGCGGGAGTGTCGCTAAAAGTGCAAAATGAATTCTTGCTTTTTCTTAAAATGCAATCGCAGGGTGGAGAAGCGATTCAAGTTACACGGACCCCCATGGAAGCTGGCATTCCCCAGGAATCCCCCGACGGGAAGCTCCTTTACTACGGCAGGGGATGGCCGTTCGCTATGAGCGTTTGGAGAATACCGGTCGAGGGTGGCGAAGAGAGCAAGATACTCGACTCCGTGCACCCCGATGGATTATGGACTCTAAGGCACGAAGGCATTTACTTCTTCACTGCCCCAGATGAGAAAGGCTCCAGTGACCTATGTCTATTCGAGTTCTCCGGCGGTGAGATTATGAAGATTTTAAGAATCGAAAGGCGTCTCTTTGGAAAGCTCGCGGTTTCTCCCGACGGGAGGACTATCCTTTATTCCCAATGGGACGAAGTGGGCAGTGACCTGATGCTGGTGGAGAACTTTCGGTGAGATTCGTGCCTCATGGACACGCGGCCAGCCAGTGAAACGGTTACAGAGTTTTGTTAGTCAGTTTCCGTCGCGAAGCACTTCCAGGTGGAGCGGGCGCTCCGCGCACGCTTGATGAACGCGCGACGGAGCGCGCGTTCCACCTATGCGCTCGCATAACATGGCTATTGAGGTGCAGCAAAAAGCCGGTTTCGTGACAGAGACTAGCGAGTCAATTAGTGATACCAATGTTAAGGAGACCCTCACAATTCTCACCACAAAGGCGCCAGGGCACCAAGACAAGCCCGAAGGCTCAGATTCATCAAGGCCATCTGAGTCTCTGATCTTGTCGTTAATTTTCAACCCGAATTGAATGGCTCATGCTAATATCACCGGCAAGTTTCGACAGGAAGGTTTCTTGCGCTATTCTCTTAGGGTCTTTGTGACTTGATGGTGAGATCCGGGCTAAGCGTGATCCGATACACCTCTCCGTTTCTTCTCTTGGGCTTTTGCCTGGTCGGCATTCATTCTCTTGCCAACGCGCAGGAAGTGCGGCGGCGTTTTCCCATGCCTGAGCCCAAGTACCACGTGCGCCTCGAGAAGAGTGTCCTGGTTTCGATGCACGACGGCGCCAGGCTCTCCACGGACCTCTATTTTCCCGAGGGGGCAGGCGAGAAGTTTCCGGCTATCATGATTCGTACCCCATACAACAAGAACAGTGAGTGGCTGCAAAGCGAAGCGCGCCTGTATGCCGGTCAAGGTTATGTGGTGGCTCTCCAGGATGTACGTGGGAAGTTCGAGTCTGAGGGTGAGTACACAGTCTCCGCGGATGACACCAGCGATGGGTCCGACATGGTGGACTGGCTCGCTTCCCAGCCTTGGTCCACGGGCAAAGTCGGGACGGGTGGCTGCTCCTATATGGGCGAGAACCAGGTCGAGATGGCCAAGGTAAGAAACCCTCGTCATGCGGCAATGATCCCCCGGGCAGCAAGCGGCGGCATGCAGTATTTTGGCTCTTTGCGCGGTGGCGCCTTTGAACTTGGCGCTAGCGCCGACTGGTTCCTTTCAAACGGGAGCAAGCTCCGGCCGTTGCTGCCAGCCGGTGTTCCGCATTCCGACTTCCTGGCCGCCACTCAGTATTTCAACCTCGCTCCGGTAGTGCCGAAGGTGGACTGGCAAGAATTTTGGCGGACCTTGCCCCTCACTCACATGATGAAGAAGGCTGGCGCCCCGCCTACCGACTGGGGAGGCTTTGTTTCTCATCCGGAAGGCGACCCGTGGTGGGATCAGTTCGGCTACGTCAAGGAAACGGACAGTTTCGACATTCCAGGCCTCTGGCTGGACTCCTGGTACGACTATGGCGTTGGAGACATTTTCAAGCTGGTACGCCTGGTTGAGAAGAAGAGCATCAGTGGGCGCGCTCGCGAGAATCAGTTCATCGTCATCGCGCCCACGGTTCACTGCAGTTACGAACAGGCCGCAGAGCACACCCTGGTGGGCGCGCGCGATCTGGGTGACGCCCAATTCGACTATTACGGTCTTTACCTGCGATGGTTTGATTACTGGTTAAAGGGCGCCGACAACGGTGTCACCCGGATGCCCAAAATCCAGCTTTACGTGATGGGCAAGAACCAGTGGCGTGGCGAGAATGAATGGCCTCTGGCACGCACCAACTTCACCCGTTTCTACTTTCACAGCGACGGGCATGCCAATGGCCGATTTGGCACAGGCACTCTGACCACGGAAACTGCTACTAGCGAACCACCTGACCAATTTGTCTACGATCCCGGAAGCCCCGTGCCGACCTGGGGCGGTCCTACCTTTGGCCCGCCGATTGGGAACCTGCCCAAAGGAGCCCAGGACCAGTCTGACCTCGAGATGCGCGGCGATGTGCTGGTCTACTCGACTCGGCCACTCGAGAAGGGCGTCGAGGTGACGGGACCTATCGAGGTTATCCTTTACGCAATGTCCGACACGCCCGACACCGATTTCACTGCCAAGCTGGTCGATGTCCATCCTGACGGGGTCGCCTTCAACATCCAGGAAGGCATCCAACGCGGACGCTACCGGGAGGGCTTTAACAAGAAAGTATGGATGAAACCAGGCGAGGCGTACAGAATTGCAATCAATCTCAACGCCACAAGCAACTTCTTCGGCCCCGGGCATCGCATTCGCCTGGAGGTTTCCAGCAGCAACTTCCCACGCTTCGACCGCAACTTGAACACGGGCGGCAATAACTACGATGAGACTCAGTGGCGACTGGCGCGTAACACCATCTTGCACGACCTCGCGCGTCCCTCTCACGTTGTCTTGCCGGTGATACAGTGATGGGGGCGGGGCAACACACAGAGGTGTGCCGTCACTGGTCCCTTAACGTTTCCCTGAATTTCCTGGCGTCCCGGCAGGGACGCGGGATTTCCGGAACCCCTGCAGGGGTTCAAACCAATTTCGGGAGACAATTCCGGTGGTAACGCGCCCTGGCCCGTAACCACCGGCTACTCTCTAATGTCCCTTCGGGACAACAAAATTCAAGGTTATCGCGTAATGGGTTACAAGTGGAGGGCCGAGCGGGTGACCGCTGTCACCCTGCGAGGCCACATTTCGCCATGTTGTTAGCGGCTTCGCGGAGCTCAGCCCTCCAGAAATCCCCGTGTAACTGACGCATTACGTTTTCGCCAATACCCTGTCGCACTCCAAATGGACCGCGCCGGCAACGACCAATCTCCAGTTTACTCTTTCCTGTTATCACTTTTTTCAAAGCTGATCTTCAGCGACCTCATTTTGCGGTAAAGGTGACTTCTCTCGATGCCCAGGGCTTCGGCGGTCCTTGAGATGTTGCGGTTGTTTTCTTCCAGCTTCTTCAAAATGTAATCGCGATCAAAGGCCAATCTGGCTTCCGAGAGGCTTCTGGCTTCGGAAGGGTCTTCAACAAAAGGGGTAGCCCCCTTTTGCAGAACTATGGAGGGCAGGTGGCGCGCCTCGATCCGCGTGGAAGGCGTCATAATGACCAGCCGTTCCACCAGGTTTTTGAGTTCCCTAACGTTCCCAGGCCAGGGATATTGGTTCAGGATCTCCATGGCTTCAGAAGAGACCTCTTTGGGCTTGCGCCCATACAAGCTGGAGAATTCCTGGATGAAATGGTGCGCGAGAATGGAAACGTCCTCCACGCGTTCCCGCAAGGGGGGAACATAGAAGGGAATCACATTGAGCCGGTAGAAAAGATCGGGCCGGAAATTCCCTTTGTCCATCTCTTCATCCAGGTTCTTGTTAGTGGCTGCTATGACGCGAACATCTACAGAAACCGGCGCATTTGCCCCCACGGGTTCAAATCGCTGTTCTTCCAGCGCACGCAGTACTTTGGCCTGAACTTTTAGGCTCATGTCTCCAACCTCGTCAAGAAACAAGGTTCCGCCATCGGCTTTCTCGAATTTACCCATCTTGTTGCTGGAGGCTCCAGTGAAGGAGCCTTTGACATGCCCGAATAACTCGCTCTCAATGAGTTCGTCAGGAATTGCGGCACAATTGACCTCCACGAATGGGGCGACACTCCTCAGACTCTGGTAATGCAGGGCGTGAGCCACTAATTCTTTCCCCGTCCCGCTCTCTCCATAAATCATAACTCGCCCATTAGTTGGAGCCGCTATCCCCAGTTGATGACGGAGGGCCTTCATCGAGATGCTATTACCAATGATGGTGTATCGGGCCCCCAGTTCCGATTTCAGGATGAGGTTTTCTTCCTGGAGGTGCTTGTTCTCGAGGGCATTCTTGATGACCAGAAGTGTCTTCTCAATCGACAGCGGTTTTTCTATGAAATCGAAAGCTCCCAATCGAGTTGCTCGAACCGCCGTCTCAATGGTGCCATGGCCCGAGATCATTACCACTGCGGTGCCGGTCTTCATCTTCATTATGGCTTCCAGGGTCTGCAAACCGTCCATGCCGGGAAGCCAAATGTCCAGGATGATCAACTCAAAGGCCTTATTCTCCAGAAGACGCAAGCACTCTTCGCCACTACCAACGGTATCTACCTTGTAGTCTTCTTCCCTAAGGACGGCGGACAGAGTCCGCTGAATGCCGACCTCGTCGTCCACCACCAGGATTGAATTGCGAGCCAAGGTCAATCTGCTCCAGAAAAAAACAGGGGTTAGGGCTAGGGGCTAGGAGGTACAACGAGATCCCAGGCTACACGAAATATTGAAGTCTTCTATCAACAAACTCCAGCCTGCAACCCCTCGTCTCTTGTTTCTTATTTGTCTCACCTTTTTCAGCTCTTGGTACGTGCTCCGTTGCAATGCCATAATCCGAAATCCACTTAGACTCAAGAATCCCATTCATCCCGTGGGAATCTCGATCACAAAACGGCTTCCGCAGGGTTGGTTGTCTTCAACATGGATGTAACCCTTGTGATCTGCAATGATCCGGTTGACAATGGCCAGTCCCAGCCCCGTACCCCGCTTGCGGGTTGAGAAGTAGGGGAGGAACAGTTTGTCTTTGTCAGTCGATGATATCCCATGGCCAGTGTCTATAACGACCACTTCCACAGTCTCCCGCTGGGGGTAAAAGCGGCTGCTGATCGTCAGCTCTTTTTGTGTACTATGCTCCATGGCCTCTAAAGCGTTGTCAAAGAGATTGACAAAAACACGTTTAAACTGCTCGGGATCCAACTTGATTTCCGGAACGTCTGGGGCCAAATTCTTGACCACGTTGACGTCCTGAAACCGCCCATTATATGAGGAGAGAGTATTCTCTATGATCGCGTTGAGATTTGAGGAAGTGAAAGTGGCCGAAGGCATACGCGCAAAGCGGGAGAATTCGTCCACCATGCTTTTCAATGTCGCCACTTCCATGACAATCGTCTGGACGCACTCATGAAGCACTTGCTCGAAGTTCCTTCTCCCCTGTTCTACCAGTAGGGGGTCGGACTCATGAGTTTGGGTGAAATTTTTGAGGAGGCGTTCTGCAGAGAGTTGGATAGGTGTCAATGGGTTCTTAATTTCATGAGCCATTCGTCGGGCCACTTCTCGCCAGGCATTCGCCCTTTGGGATTTGAGGACTTCAGTCAAATCTTCCAGCACCATAACAAAACCGGGGGACTGAGAGTGACTCACGGCCAAGGAACTGATAGTGACAGACGCATAGAATTTTCGGCCTCGGACTCGCAAGGGCATATCCTTCCCTGCGATTCCTACCCGCCCGGCTTTGGAGATTAACCCCCGGACTTCGCTGGCAATTGCCGGTCCTAGAATTTCATCAATATTCGTGGGGGAGGTGGCTTGGCTCAAGCCTAGCATCTCAAGTGCCGCCTTGTTCATGGTGCTGACGGAGAGATCAGAGCTCACCGAAATCACCCCTGTTGGGATATTTTCAAGGACCGCTTCCATGTAGCGTCTTCGTTCTTCAAGAGCCAGATTGGAATTTTGAAGGTCACGATTGGTTTGTTCCAAGCTGCGGGAACTCTCATAGAGCTGGGACGTCATTCGGTTGAACGATGAGATCAGGATTCCCAACTCGTCGTCGGCAGGGCAGTGGACCTGCATCGTCAAATTTCCTCGTGAGACCTCATTTGCTGCCTCAGCAAGAGCCTGAATGGGGATGGTAATCCGGCGAGACATATGGAGACCAATCCAAACGGCCGCAAAAAGAATCAATAAGGTTATCAGAGCGAGCCAAAGCAAATAGTTGTAACGAATGGCCTTCCTTTCGGTAGACCAACTGCTATAATACTGCCGCGACTTGGATATCTGGTCCACCAGCTTAACGATTTCGATCGGTGGCCGATGACCAACAATAACGGTTGCCTGAGGCTCAAGAGTCTCCGCTCGAGTCCGCCCCACGGCGAAGATAATCTCACCCCCAGACCGGTCGCGTCGAATCACGCCGGAAGGCCCTGAAGAATAACTTTTAAGCAAATTCTGGAGATCAGCATCAAGGAGGCGAGGCTCTCCGCTTTTCCAGTCTACAAGTCCATAGTCTTCGGTGATTTTTCTGAACTCCGCCTCTTGTGGGAAATAGACCCCATTAGCCGTTAAAAGAAACAGTGGCTTATCTGAATCCTCAAGGACCAAGGCCAAAGAGATATCGAATTCCTTGGTGAACTCCTGGAGATCATGGAATCCTTTTCTGGAACGAGTAATCAAGACATCCTTCAACTCCGGATGATTAGCCAGGAATTTGGCAGCTTGGTAAGCATCCATAATCGAATCAGGTTGAACTTTCTCCGCAACCTGATTGACACTCTCAAGGAGGTGGTCAATGGGGAAACTAAACCACTTATCCAGGTTTCGATGGAGCAGGAAATAAGCAAAGAAGGACATGAATATAACGGGAATCAGGGAAAGACCAAGGAAGGAAAATACTAGTTTTGTTCGAAATCTTGATCCTGGCTGTTGGCTGCGGCGCTCAAAGTAAAGCTTCAGCAGATTGCGCATCAGAATCAGACTGAAAATCGTCAACAGAATCACATTCAGTGATGTCAAGGCCCAAAGCAGCAGGGTAATTTGTCGTTCGGGGGCGCCCAGGTACGGTGTGAGATTAAAGGCCTGTTGAATAACAGAAAAAGCAAAGAGGACGACTACAATAACCGAAAGCACAATGATAGCGGTCTTTCGGTTCCTTGGTGGGTTCATTGGCGATTCAAAGAAAATCCGGTTCGAGCAACCTCTGCCCTGTCTGACTAATAAAATACTATCTGCATGAGGTGAGAAAAATCAACGCCATTGACAATGCATTGACCAGTTAATAGGATGACAACTTACAATTTTTGTCACTTGCACTTTAACATAATGTCAAAAGCGCGTTTTGCCGAGAACCTCTTTGGGAGAATGGACTAATGTCTTCAAAACTAGGGGATCTTCTAGTTAAAGAGAATCTAATCTCGTCGCAACAATTGAAGGAGGCTTTGGAATTTCAGCGGGTCAACGGGGGACGGCTGGGTAACTGTCTGATAAAACTGGGCTTTGTGACGGACGACGAAATCACGGCGATCCTTTCTAGGCAATACGGAGTCCCATCTATCAATCTTTCGTTCTTTGATGTGGATCCCACTGTCGTGAAACTGATCCCGGTGGAGACTGCCCAAAAGTATCAGATCCTACCATTGAGTCGGGTGGGTTCTACTTTGACGATTGCCATGATCGATCCCACCAACGTTTTTGCCATGGACGATATCAAGTTCATGACCGGATTCAATATCGAACCGGTAGTTGCCTCCGAAACGGCGATTCGAGATGCGATTGATAAGTACTATGGTTCAACTCATTCGATCGAATTGAAGAAGGTGATGGAAGACATCGCCATTGTGGACCAGAAGCTCGATGGTGGCGAAGACACCTCCTTGGAAGTGACTCCCGAGGAAGAAGAGGCCATTGATCTGGAGGGCCTGGAACAGGCAGCCGAAGAAGCTCCCATAATTAAGCTGGTCAACCTGATTCTTTCCAACTCCCTGAAACGAGGGGCCAGTGACATTCACATTGAGCCTTACGAAAAGGAGTTTCGTGTCCGATTCCGAATCGATGGAGTCCTCTATAATGTCATGAATCCTCCCTTGAAGCTCAAGGACGCCATTACTTCTCGAGTCAAGATCATGTCGAAACTCGATATCTCTGAGAAGCGGCTTCCTCAGGATGGCAGGATCAAGGTCAAGATGAAAAATGAAGGTCGAATCAAGGATCTGGATTTCCGGGTTTCTGTCCTCCCCACACTGTACGGCGAAAAGGTGGTCATGCGTCTCCTTGACAAAGACAACCTGATGCTGGACATGACCAGATTGGGGTTTGAGCCCGACTCGTTGAAGAAGTTCCAGTACGCCATCTCCAAGCCCTACGGGATGGTTCTTGTGACAGGACCGACTGGAAGTGGAAAGACCAATACACTCTATTCCTCGATTGCCCAGCTCAACAAGATCGATACAAATATCCTTACGGCGGAAGATCCAGTCGAATTCAATATCCCCGGGATCAACCAAGTTCAGATGAAGGAAATGATTGGGCTGAACTTTGCCGCGGCATTGCGCTCTTTCTTGCGACAAGATCCCAACATTATTTTGGTGGGGGAGATCCGAGATTTTGAAACTGCAGAGATCGCCATCAAAGCGGCCTTGACCGGGCACCTGGTTTTGAGCACGCTGCATACCAACGATGCACCCTCAACCATCAGTCGGTTGATGAACATGGGTATAGAACCCTTCCTGGTCGCCACCTCAGTTCACTTGATCTGCGCACAACGGCTAATTCGTCGAGTCTGCAAGGACTGCAAAGAGGAATCTTCCACTCCGGTGCAAGCTTTGATTGATGCGGGATTTTCTCCGACAGAAGCCAAAAAGCTTCAGACATTTCGGGGGAAAGGATGCACAGCCTGCAATGGGACGGGCTACAGAGGGCGGGTCGGACTCTATGAAGTGATGGAGATTGAGGATGATTTGCGGGAGTTGATCCTCATCGGTGCCTCCTCATTAGAACTCAAGAAAAAAGCCATCGAACACGGCATGATTACCTTGCGTGGCAGCGGGATGCAGAAGCTGAGAGAGGGCGTCACGACGCTTGAGGAAGTAGTGCGAGAAACGGTCAAGTAACAGAAAGGGGTTTGGATTTTCACGATGACGCTTGGGTTAAGTGAACTGCTGAAAAGAATGACAGAAATGGGGGGATCGGACCTCCATATTACCACCAACACTAATCCTCAAGTTCGCCTGGATGGGCATCTTCGCCCTCTGACGGAATACCCGGTTCTAACGGCTGCCGAGACCAAGCAACTGGCTTACAGTGTGCTAACCGATTCCCAAAAGCACCGTTTCGAAGAAAACTTGGAAATCGACTTCTCTTTCGGAATCAAGGGACTCGCCAGATTCCGGGCCAATATCTTCAACCAGCGTGGTGCGGTCGGGGCGGCCTTTCGCGCAATCCCTTACGAGGTGAAATCCTTTGAGGCTCTTGGCTTGCCCCCTGTCGTAAAGGGTCTTTGCGACAAGCCACGGGGACTGGTCTTAGTCACTGGACCCACGGGGAGCGGTAAATCCACCACCTTGGCTGCCATGATTGACAAGATCAATGAGGATCGTCACGACCATATCGTAACCATTGAGGATCCGATTGAATTCCTCCATTCCCACAAGAATTGCCTAGTCAACCAGCGGGAGGTCCATTCCGATACCCTCAGTTTTGCCAATGCCTTGCGGGCTGCCCTGAGGCAGGACCCAGACGTGGTTTTGATTGGCGAAATGCGAGATCTCGAGACCATCGAAGCAGCACTGCGCATCGCCGAAACCGGTCATTTGACCTTTGGGACTCTGCACACGAATTCTGCGGCCTCCACCATCAACCGCATCATCGACGTGTTTCCTTCGTACCAACAGCCACAAATTCGCGCACAGTTATCGCTCGTGCTGGAGGGGATCCTCTGCCAGGCCCTATTGACTAAGGCATCGGGTACCGGAAGAGTCATGGCTATGGAAATTCTGATCCCCAATTCAGCGGTCCGTAATCTGATCCGGGAGGACAAGATCCACCAGATTTACTCGGCCATGCAAACTGGCCAGGACAAGTTTGGTATGCAGACTTTCAATCAGTCGCTGGCTACACTCTACATTAGCAAACAAATCACGCTGCAGGCAGCCCTGCAGCGCTCCAGCAACCCGGAAGAGCTGCAGGAAATGATCAATCGAGGGGCTGTCACAATTCAGCGGCCTGCGACTCCGATTGGCGGGCGAAGCCACCGTTGATGGAAGAGTAATTCTGTTTATGTTTTGGAACTGGCGCATGCCGGAAAATGGCTAGCCTGGAATCCTCGGCTCTCGCCTGGTTCCTTCTGGTTTATAGGGGGTGATTCATGCCGGTTTATGCTTATCGAGGGAGAAACCGAACAGGTTCGGAAGTGCGAGGCGAGCGCGAAGCAGACACCAAACAGTCTCTGGTAGCAACGCTTCGGCGAGAGCAAATTAATCCGCTAGTCGTCAAAGAGAAAGGGAAAGAATTCACGCTCCCGAAACTGGGAGGAAAAGTCAAGACCAAGGAATTAGCCATCTTCACCCGCCAGTTTTCAGTCATGATTGATGCCGGGCTCCCCCTGGTTCAGTGTCTGGAAGCACTGGCCTCACAACAAGAAAACAAGGTATTTCAGGATGTGTTGCAGTCCGTGCGGACAGAAGTCGAGGGAGGATCAACGCTGGCGTTTGCCATGCGCCAGCATCCTAAAGTCTTTGATGAGCTGTACACGAATATGATTGCCGCCGGAGAAGCAGGGGGGATCCTCGACACCATCCTGCAACGTCTTTCCCAATACATCGAGAAGAATGTCAAACTGAAGCGGGCCGTCAAGTCCGCCATGGTGTACCCCATCGTTGTCTTGACCATTGCTGTCGGCGTCATCGTCCTTATCTTGTGGAAAGTGGTTCCTATCTTCTCTCAGTTGTTTGCCAGCATGGATGTCAGTTTGCCGTTACCCACCCGTATCGTGATTGGGTTTAGCAATTTTGTCGGCCGCTACATCATCTTCTTTATCCCAATTGTGATCGCTGCCTGGTATGCATTCAAAAAGTATTACGCCACCGAAGATGGCCGCCGGGTGGTTGATCTTCTTTTGCTCAAGATCCCTGTTATGGGAAATGTCCTTAAGAAGATCGCCGTGGCGCGGTTTTCTCGGACTCTCTCCACGTTGATCTCCAGCGGTGTCCCGATTCTCGATGGGCTGGAAATCACAGCCAAGACTTCGGGAAATGCCGTTGTCGAAGAGGCCATTATGAAGACCCGCACTTCGATAGAAGGGGGGAAAACCATCGTTGAGCCGCTGCGGGAGACCGGAATTTTTCCCTCCATGGTGACGCAGATGGTGGGGGTTGGCGAACAAACCGGAGCTCTGGACGCCATGTTGACAAAGATCGCGGAGTTCTTCGAGGACGAGGTGGACGCGGCTGTGGCTGACCTTTTGACAGCCATCGAGCCGCTGATGATCTTGATCCTCGGGGTGATTGTCGGCGGGATCGTGGTTTCTATGTACCTGCCCCTGTTCTCACTGATTTCCAAGCTGTCCATGTAGTGAGTGAAGGCAAAGAACGGTACGGACCGGTCTTGTTCGGGGCGAAAGATCCAAGGAGACGGGAAGGGAATCGAAGATAGAAGGCCGAGGATTGGAACCGCTGCAAGACTGCGTCAGCGATCCTCTATTTTCGATCTTCGAGTTCATACTCCATCAGCCGGGAAATTTCGCCTCTTTTCATTGCGGCCTATGCCTAAAAATCTCCAAGAATGGCTGTCCTGGTTAATAAAGCTCAGGATCGTAGTAGTAACGACGCTCCTCGGCGTATCTTTGGGAATCGAATCTGCAGTGCCTCGGAGCGAAACACTCACAGCACTGTTCTGGATTATCGGGCTCACGTATATCGCTACGCTCATCCAATACTGCTGGCTCCGCTGGTCTTCCGCCTACGTCGTCCAGGCCTATTTTCAAATTACCTTCGACCTGCTCATGACCTCCGCAATTATCTACGTGACTGGGGGACTCGATAGCTACTTTTCCTTTTTTTATCTTCTGTCCATCATCATGTCCAGCATCCTGTTGTACCGTCGGGGCTCGTATTTGACAGCCACGGCCTGTTCAGTTCTCATGTTGGGCCAGTATCTCGTGATTCGCTGGAATATCTTGCCCCCCACCTCCTTCTACTCTCTGGATTCCAGGACCGTCAAGTATGTGCTCAGCAGCAATGGGTTTGCATTCTTCGCGGTCGCCTTTCTCAGTAGTCACCTCTCGGAGAGTCTAAAGAAGACCGGCTCCGAACTGGAAGATAAACGAGGCAAGCTGGAAAGCCTTCAGGCCTTTAATGAAAACATCATTAACAGTATGCGGGGCGGGTTATTCACGACCAACCTGGAAGGCTTCCTCACTTTGTTCAATCGCTCAGCCAGTGACATCACCGGTCTCAAAGCTGAACAGGTAATTGGGTCTCACGTCTACGATGTCTTCGGGTTTGGAAAGGGAGAGGTCCCGCCATTGCCTTTCGATCGAAAACTTCTCCGATTTGAAAAAGGCTTGAGGCACGTTTCAGGAGAAGAAATCTATTTGGGCTTCACCGCCTCGCCCCTTCTGGTTGAAGGAGTCCGACACGTCGGGTATGTATACACATTCCAGGATCTGACAGAGATCAAGAAGTTGGAACGCCAGGTGTTGCAGCGGGACCGCATGGCAGCCGTGGGAAGAATGGCCGCGGCCATTGCCCATGAGATTCGAAATCCCCTCACAGCCATTTCCGGATCTTTTCAAGTCCTGAGTTCCGAATTGGCTCTGAATGAGGACCAACGGAGATTGTCAGAAAACATCTCGACAGAAACCAAGCGTCTCTACAAAATTATTACTGAATTCCTGACCTATGCTAAGCCACTCCAATGCAGACTGCGCACTGTGGATCTCCGGAAAGTGGCAGAAGATAGCGTAGAACTGCTCCAGAACAGTCCCGAAGTTTCCCCGAAGCATCGAATCGAATATGCATGCGAGAGTCAAGGTCCTCTACTCTGCTTGGCTGATCCAGACCTAGTCAAACAAGTGTTCTGGAATCTCTGCGGAAATGCGTTGAAGGCCATGCCTGGTACCGGGACCTTGTCAATCCGTCTGGAGAGGGCGTCCCAAGAGAGAGTCCAGATCTCATTTCAGGATACCGGTATCGGCCTGAGCCCAGAGGAACAGGAGAAGATCTTCGAACCTTTCCAATCCAGATTCAGCACCGGGACCGGCCTAGGTCTCTCTATTGTGGCCCAGATCATTGAGGCACACGGCGGGACCATTTCTGTGAATTCTACCAAGGGGATAGGCACCTGCTTCCGAATTGAACTCCCGGCGGCGGCAGAAGCTGAAGTTTCCCGACATGTCGAGACTGGCAGTTCGCAAAGAGGCTGAGAGATGTCCAAGCTGCTGATTGTCGACGATGAGCATTCTTTGAGAGACGTCCTGCAAATGGCTCTGAGGAAAGAAGGCTATGAGGTCGCTGCAGCAGGGGGTTACCGAGACGGGATACAGCAACTCAAGTCCGGCGTTTTTGACTTGGTAATCACGGATATCAAGATGAACGACGGAAGTGGAATTGACTTGCTTCGGGACACCAGGAACCTGAGCCCGGAAACTCCGGTCATTTTGATTACAGCCTTTGCCACAACTGAAACCGCCATTCAGGCCCTGAAGATGGGGGCGGTGGATTACATTCTCAAGGATAATGAGAACTTCGTGGAAGAACTTAAGTTCACCGTTGGGAAGTCGCTGGAAGTTGCAAGGCTTCGGCAAGAGAACCAGGTGCTGAAACTCCACTTCAGCCAACATAACGCTTTACACAACATTGTAGGATCCAGTCCGCGGATGAAAGAGCTCTTCCAAACCATCAAGACTGTCGGTGCAACGCATAGCACAGCCCTGATTACGGGCGAGAGCGGAACGGGTAAAGAACTGGTGGCCAAAGCCATTCACCTCAATAGCGTTCGATGCGATCAGTCGTTCGTGTCGATCAACTGCGGAGCATTTCCAGAGACTCTGCTAGAGAGTGAGCTGTTCGGATACATGAAGGGGGCCTTCACGGGCGCCGCGGCCAACAAAAAAGGGCTATTCGAAGTCGCCGACAAAGGCACGGTATTCCTTGATGAAATCGGCGAGATGAGCCTCTCCATGCAGGTCAAGCTATTGCGGGTTTTGCAGGAAAAGAACTTTCGGAGAGTGGGAGGGACCGAAGAAATTCCTCTCGATGTCCGGGTGATCGCTGCGACTAACAAAGACCTCCAAAAACTGATTGGTGAGGGCAAGTTCCGGGAAGATCTCTATTACCGAATCAGCGTGATCCCTATAGAGCTACCTGCATTGAGGGAAAGAGCAGAAGATATCCCGGCACTAGCCGAATATTTCCTTCGAAAATTCAACTTACAGATGCAGCGCTCGGTGCTCCGAATCAGCCCTGAAGCCATGGAGTGCCTCCAAGAATACGATTGGCCCGGCAATGTCAGGGAACTTGAGAACACCATTGAATGTGCCGTGGCGTTTGAAACTACGGAAGAGATCAAACGAGACCGACTGCCAGCCAAAATCAGCCGCGTGAACTCCAACGAGTTTTCAGGGAAGGACCGAATTCCGGAAAACGGCCTGGATTTGGAAAGACACTTGGCTGAAATCGAGAAGGCTTACATCCTGGAAGCTCTCCAAAAGGCGAATGGGATCCAGACCCGTGCCGCCGATATGCTCAAAATGTCTTTTCGTTCCTTCAGATATTTCGTGAAAAAATACGAGCTGAAGTAACTTCAGTTACTTCCGGAACCTCCACTTGGCATGGGATTGTGAGTGCCGATGTGGGGGCCCCATAGAAATCGCAAAAGATCGTATCCGCCATAGATGACGTTGGCCCTGAAATAGTCGTTCCGCAGCATGAGTACTTCTCGACGCAAAAGACGCGCAAACCAGTTCCTTGGACCCGCGTCCGGAGGGGGTCCAGCTGAAATGGTCGGGGAAGCCGGCTGTGGGTAATCTTTGAGGCATATGATCGCCATGGCTCCATCAGTGTAAATTGTCGAGCCGGTGGCGTTCCGAGATATTCGAGGAACTTCTGGACGGTTGCCAAGATGGACGGAGTCGACATATCCAGTAAGACTTAAGTCCTGGATGATAATGCTAAGCTCCTCGTCGATGTCTGGTTCGATCTGGTGCCTGAAGCTCATCCGGTTCGGAGAGAGGGAGACGCCTACATCGTGGGTGGCTGCAGCTAACTAGCCAGAGCGGTTGCCCCTGCCAGGTGTCCGGCCATCTCCAGACTCGAACATGATGTCTCTTGGCATAACTGTTCAAGGCCTTTTGCCAATTCATGCAGGGACGATTCAAACAGGTCTCTTACTAGTACCCGCCCGATCACTCCTGTCCACCCAACAGGACAAATCCGGGCGCTCCGTCCACCATAAGTTATCGTCCACAAGTGTCCTGAATATTCATGAAAACATGACTTCTTCAATCACATTGAGACCCTCATCCAGTTGCTCCACTAGGATCGTGACGGGCATCAGAAATCGCATGTCCTGTGAAGCTGATGAGACAGTATGTGATTGATGTTAGGCTCAGCGATTCGGTCCCATTTTACATCACAGATCAAAACTCTATCTTCGTCCGTCCAGTCACCACCATATTGAAATGTAAACACCTTGAATGCGAGTTTGCCTCTGTCCTTGGACCAGAGTGGGGCTGCCAACTAGGCGAGAAGCTGGGGGAGGGTATCTTGGCAAGGAACGAATAATGTGTCTTTGAAGTTCTCAGTCACAGTGACCAATGCAGGATTTGTGACAGGAACTGACTCCATACCTATTCGACACCATTTGCCGCGAATCCAGTGTTCTTTCACCGGGATCCTCCCTGATGACATAAATAAACTCTTCCGATAACGCTCACGCCTCGGACTTGGGTTGAAATCCTTTTTATCACAAGACGGTGCTTTCTACCGACTCAATTCTTATAGTTTCAGCTCCGCCAGCTTCTTGCTGAATCCTCGTGTAAGGAAAAGAAGGTAGAGAAAGCCCAAGCCCATCCAAGCGATACCTAATTTCATGGAAAACTGTGAGAGGTTAAGCCAGATGTAAAAGCAGACAAGGAACCCAAGTAAGGGAAGGAACAGGTTGAACGCCAGACCGCTGTGGTCCACGCGTCTTTGACGAAGGCGGAAATGACGAGCGACTGAAAGATTGACACACATGAAGCCGAGAAGGGCCCCAAAGTTCACCAATTCTGCTGCTTCAGTGTACTTCAGTAACAATGCTCCCAGCAGATGGACTCCACCCATCAACAGAACACTATACACAGGCGTCCCCAATTTGGGGTGGATGTAGCCAAAGATCCGGTAGGGGAGCAACCGGTCACGGCCCATGCCCAAAAGCAACCGCGAGGCACTGGCTTGTCCTGTAACGGCGCTGGCCAGTCCTCCGACCAGAAGAACAAAGGAAATGCAGTAAAGCAAAGCCTCCCCGCCAATCAACTTCCCCACGTCCATGAAAGCTGTCTCTACAGGATTAAACTTTCGAAAATCCGGCCATACCATCTGACCGAGGTAACTTTGAATAATGAACAAGCCCCCGGCCAGAAGACACACCAGGAGAGTAGCGCGCCAGATATCGCGTTCCGGATCTTTAGCGTCCTCAGATAAGGTGGAAATCCCGTCAAAGCCCAGGAAGGAGAGGGCCGCCACAGAAGTGGCACTCATGATGGCGCCAAAGGAAAAATTCTCCGGGCTGTAAAAGGGTTTAGTTGACAACAGAGATCCTTCACCCATCCCATGCAGCAAAGCCCGGATAGCGACAAGTACAAACCAGACTAATGACCCTATCATGATCGCATTCAGCACCGTGTTTACTTTGGCGGTGACCTTGATCCCGCGCAGATTGATCAGGGTGATCCCCCCGGCCGTCAGAATCGCCCAGACCACGTAGGGAATTTGCGGGACCAGCTTGTTGGCAGCCAATCCGACGAAGATGACACTGAGTAGTGGGACCAGGATATAGTCCAATATCATCCCCCATCCGGCAAAGTAACCTAGGTTGGGATGCAGGGCTTTGGAGGTGTAAGCATAAGTGGAACCAGCCTCAGGGTAGGCCGTGGCCATTCGGCCGTAGCTGAGTGCCGTGAGGCTCATAGCCACCATGGCAATCAGGTAGACGAGAGGGAGGTGCCCCCGCGACTTGACTGTGGCGATGCCAAACATCGAGTAAGGGGCAGTTGGCCCAACGAAGGCCAGGCCGAATAGGACCAGGTCCCAGAGTGAGAGCACGCGCTTCAGTTTGCCAGAAGGGGACTGCGAAGGCGAGGGGTCTTGAAATTCAGCAGAAGCTGTTGTCAATGTTCGATGACTCCTCTTGAGTCAACCGACAATGGTTCCAAAATGATAGTGGCCCACTGGCGCGTCCCGCATGGCTAAGCTACCCTGATGTACTTCACAACTCAATCCTCTTCGAGCCGCAACTCCTCCAGGGGTCGTTCAGGTAAATTGTTCCTTTTCAGGTAGGCTTGGATGATCGCCTTCAGATTGTCCATCCACTTGTCCAGACCTATGCTCTCCTCCGGGGCAATCATATAAGTAAGGTCGCTCCTACGATCGGCGAAGTGATCTTTGACGTCATCCAAAATGTGGGTGAACTTTCTGCCGTTGACTTCTTGCCCTTTGGGATATCTACTTTTCTCCCAGGTAGCTTGAAGGCCAGCAAAGGTGGCTTTCCGCTCGGCCACCAGCCGCTGGGCGCGCTCGTAAGCCGATACTAGATTACCAACAGCTTCTTCGGGGTTACCACGAAGGGCAGAGCGGTGAGCGGACTCGATGTTGTCTTCGATTCGTTTAAGTCCCATCAAAAGTCGCGCTTGATGTCCAGTCAGATCTGCCAGTGAGAGGAAAACTTCCAAGTTGTAACGGTTCCGGGAACAATTGAGCATGTTCTGAAATAGGGAACGCTTCAGCCCGTCATTTTCGAGGGCCACTTGTTCTGCCTCTTTTAAGCGTTCCTGATAGCGTTCACCATACGCACGCACAATTTCAAGGCCCGGAAGTTGTGGCAGAGCGGGCACCGGCAAAGTCCAGTCATAGCGCGTAGTGCCGATACCTTTTCCGTTAGAATTCCCGTAACCAGGCGCTCGGACTCGCGACACAATGCGGTCCCACGACTGTTCAAAGAACCGGGCCTGCCGTTGCATGCTTTGATAGACCTCAACCATACTCGTAGCTGAGGGCCCATAGTAGATGTTCATGAAATTAGTAATGGTCTGCTCCACGGGGGCCATGTCCGGAGACCACCCATATTGGGCCACGGTGGCCCAACCTAGCCAAAAGGTTTCACTATGCAGGCCGGAATCATCCCAGGCGGCTCCGTAAACTCCAATAGGCTTGGCTGGGCGTGTTCTTTCTGAAATCTCCTCAAAGACAGAATCCAGTCTTCCCCCGGCCAACCCGCTCTTGCCCAGGTAGCTGAAATTGTTGGGGAAGAGCAGTTCCTCTCCTTGCAGGGATGTGTATGCCAAATGACGAATTCCATGTTCGATTTCGGCTCGAATTTCCCTTGGATTGGTCCCCAACACACCATTAATGACATCTTTCGGCAAGAGCTGGGTATGCTCGAACAGGAACGGGTACTCCACCCACGCCAGCATCTGGCGATTCCTTTGGGCCAGGAAATCTCTGGCCTTCTGCACAAACTCTACCCACTTCAAGCTCCGGTTCTCCGGGTTATAAGGTTTGTCGCATTTGGAACAAATACCCGCGTAATAAACCTCGTCAGTAGAAACGAAGAAATACCGCACGCCTTTGGTGGCCTTAATGACATCGTCGTACATGGAAAAGATCAGGTCATAAGTCCGAGGATCGCAGAGGCAGGCCTGATAATTGCTCCCATCCGCACGAAGATCCGCAAACTCGGGGTGTTTGAGTACATATGCTAGGTGAGCCGGGGCCTGAATCTGGGGGACGACCTGGATATACCGTTCCAAGCCATAGTCCACGATTTCCTGCAACTGGGCCGTGGTGAATGCCCCCGGAGCGCCAATCACCGGGTGTGACGGGTACTCGAACTTGTCCTCTAGTTCGAACCCAATCATATTCACCTTGAATCGAGCTGACCAGTCCAGGTAGCGCTTTAAGGTCTCCATCCGATCCTGGTGGTGCTTGGTGTCCCAGTGGAGGAACCGCAAGTTGTGCACAGGCCAGTCTTCAATGGTTCCGGCGGGGAGGACCAAGGTGCCAGAGGGGGTGGGCTTATAGAGTTGCAGCAAGGTTTGAACCCCGTAAAACAGGCCCTGGTCCGAGTTGCCGACCACATCTATGCGGTCCGGTAAGATCGTCAGCCGGTATGCCTGTTGCACAATTTCCGGTCCACCCTCGGCCTTCACAGTCCCGGCAGCCACGGACAGGACGATGCTTTTGCGTGATTGAGAAGCGGCCCGCTTCAAATCGATAGAATAGAAGTCCTTCAGATCCTTGAGCAAAGATTTCAGAGCGATGTGATTCGGCACAAGGCGGCTTGAGTCGCAGCTCCACGTACCGTCGAAGGAGACTTCTTCAGGACGCAGCTGGACCATTTGCGGCGCGGGAAGAACCGAATGACCTCTCAAAAAGAGGTCGGTAGGTAGGGGCCTGGCAGAGGCCAACGAGGTAAGCAGGATCAGGACGACGATCAGTCGGACTTTCATTCCCCCCCTTACAATTGCTGCATTACGCAACTCCGCACCAACGGCAGACAAACAGTAACAGTGTCTTAGCAGCGGCGACGACGGAGTCAATCTCCAGGTATTCGTCTGCAGCGTGAGTATTGCCTCCGATTGCACCCCAAAGAACTGCCGGGATCCCAAAATACTGGTGAAAGACATACATGTCACAGGGGCCTTCCAACCCCACCACGGGGGGTTCCTTCCCGAGAGCGGCCGTGGCTGACGCTGTCAGCTCCTTCACGAGAGGATCGGACTTGAGGATCGATGAACCGGGTAACCAGCGAATCGGGAACTCCACAGTGGGAGGAGTAGGGAATAGATCCGGGGCCTCATCAACGATGCTTCTGAGCCATGCCAGGAACTCAGGCTCCACAGCTTCCAGCTTCTCACCGGGCATGGTCTGCCAGTACATTTCAATCTTGCAGATCTCAGGAGTGCCGATAGGTTCGGAGGTTCCCCAGGGTCCAGTATAAACCTTCGTGATGGTAACCGGCACCGGGTCGGCATGATTCGTGTAAAGCTCATGAGCCTTTGCCCCCCGGCGGCGTTGAGCGGCAAAATCGCGAATCTTCAGGAGGAAGTAGCTCAGCTGATCAATGACTCCCGTTGGGAATTTCCCCTCGCTCAAAATTCCACCGGAGGCACGCAAACCGATGTGGACAGTCCGCCCACCGCGCTGCGCCGGGCAGATGCGAAGCAACGAAGGCTCTGAGATTATTGCCGCATCGGCATTATACCCTCGCAGCCGACCTGCGAGCGTTCCATTCACCCCCCCGAATTCCTCATCCACGACGGTCTCAAATAGCAGGTCCCCATTCAGTTCAATACCCAACTGGTTGAGGGCCTCGACTACGAATAAATTGGTTCCCACGCCACCCTTCATGTCGTTAGAGCCTCTTCCATACAAACGGTTCCCTTCCAACTCGCCTCCAAACGGATTGCGAGTCCAGGGTTGCGTCCCGCGCGGAACCGTGTCGATATGACCACTCATGACCAGGGACCGTCCGGTTCCAAAGCCTTTCCGTCGGGCACCCACGTTGGGACGATGGGAATAGTCACGACCGGGCCAGAACAGAGGATGCTCTTTAAGGGTGGTCATCTCATCGAGAAGATACAAATCCGGTTCCCAGCCCTGCTGGCGCAGGAATTTCGCCACGTACTGCTGGCAAGCTTCTTCAGCTCCTATTGGCGGTTGATTCTCGGAGGGAATCTGGACCAGATCCTGAATGATCCGTACCAAGCGGTCCTGATGTTGGTCGACATAGGCAAGAACTTTCCCTTCAATCTCGGTTGCAGTTTTCAAGGGTGAGCTCCTTCTAGTAATGAAAGAAAGCAGGTAAGCGTTTCCAATTGTCAGGCGACACGGGGCGAAGTATATATCATGTAACTTTTCTTTTACAAGTAACTAATCCAACGGAGAGCCATGCTCAAGATAAGCAAGCCCTCGCTCTTGAACTCATCCACTCGGAGCCTGCTGCTAGAGGGAATTTCTTGTGCTCAGCAATTTTCCTTTGAATTTTCCACTAATTCCCTTGTCTTGACAGGCCGATTCATGTTAAAAGAGAAGCCGTTAAATTGGATGCAGCACCACAAGAGGGTGTCTTGACTTTATCAGATAATGCCGCAAAGTATGCCCACACGAAAAGGCGAGTTTTCTCGTCCGGCATTGTCCGTGAAGATGTTAGTGCCATCGCCTCCGCTCAGTCACGATTGCAGTCAGCCCTGCTGATTGCCGGCATAGTCGTGATTATCATTAGCGGCGGTTGATGGCTAACCCTTAGTTGGGTAGAGAGATAAAAGCCATCAACCGAAAACGGTTGATGGCTTTTTTTTTGGGCCGACAGGCCGAGGAGGGCAGAATGGGCACAAGTCAGTCATTGAGATCAAGCGGGTCATCGAGGCGGTTGAAAGCAGACCGAGGTTGCCAATTGTCGGGAGCACAGATTCTGATTGAATCGCTCCTACATGAGCAGGTAGACACGGTTTTCGGCTATCCCGGAGGGGCTGTTCTCAATATTTACGATGAGCTTTACCGTGCCCAAGGAAGAATCGCGCACTACCGGTCCCAACATGAACAGGGAGCAGTCCACATGGCCGACGGTTATGCCCGTTCTACCGGCAAGGTGGGCGTGGTAGTGGTTACTTCGGGCCCCGGGGCAACTAATGCTGTGACTGGCATTGCCACCGCTCATATGGATTCGGCTCCTCTAGTGGTCATCACTGGACAAGTGCCAAGGGCCTTGATAGGGACAGACGCTTTTCAAGAAGTGGATACGATCGGCATTACTCGACCCTGTTGCAAGAAGAATTTCTTGGTCCAGGAAGCGGGGCAACTAGCTGCCACGATTCAAGAAGCCTTTCAAGTTGCACGAACTGGCCGACCGGGCCCAGTCGTTGTAGATATTCCCAAAGATGTGGCTGCGGAGAAAACAACCTGGTACAGACATGAATTGCCTCCATCCCTTCCGCCTTCGGATCGAGCCGCGTGTAGCCTCGAGATGGTCTCGATAGCGGTCAAGAGTCTGATGGCTGCCAAGCGGCCGGTACTTTACATCGGAGGAGGCGTAGTATCATCGGGAGCCGGCCCTGAACTGAGGGAATTGGCGGAGAAACTGTCCATTCCAGTGACCTCGACATTGATGGGGCTGGGAGCTTTCCCCTCAAGCCATCCGCTATACCTTGGTATGTTGGGAATGCACGGGACCTACTGCGCTAACATGGCCATCTCGGAGGCGGATTTGATCCTGGCTGTGGGGGTGCGCTTCGACGATCGGGTGACCGGCAAAGTCGAGGAGTTCGGCCGGCAGGCGAAAATCATTCATGTCGACATAGACCCCCGTTCAATTAACAAGATTGTTCCAGTCCAAATTCCAATTGCAGGAGACGCCAAACAGGTAATTCGATCTATCTTGTACGAGTTGGCTTCTCAAAACGGGAATCTAGGGGGCGTCCACGGCAGGCGAAAAAAGTGGCTGAATCAAATTGCAGGCTGGAGGCGCTTCGCTCCCTTGGCGTCTGGTAATTCCAGCAAGGAGATTCAGCCGCAGTACCTGATGCAGGAACTCTATCGTCGTAGCCCCAAGGATGTCATTTTCACCACAGACGTAGGTCAACACCAAATGTGGGCGGCCCAATACTGTTCTTTGGAGGAACCTCGTCGATGGATCACTTCGGGCGGATTGGGAACCATGGGATTCGGATTACCGGCTGCTATCGGCGCTCAAGCTGGGAATCCACAGAAACAAGTCGTTGCCATTGTTGGTGATGGTGGGTTTCTAATGACCTGCCAGGAACTGGCCACCGCGGTCCGATATCAAATCCCGGTGAAAGTGGTCATCATGAATAACCGGTTTCTAGGCATGGTCCGGCAATGGCAAGAACTCTTCTATGAGAATCGACAATCTCAGGTGGAAGGCAATGGGCCTGCCGATTTTGTCAAGTTGGCGGAGGCATTTGGGGCGCAGGGGCTCCGTACCTCAAGCCCGGCTGAATTGCCAAACTTGCTGGAAAAGGGACTGGCGATGCCCGGGGTGGTCGTAATGGACGTTCATGTAGCCCAACTGGAGAATGTGTATCCAATGGTGCCGTCCGGTGCTTCGCTCAGAGAAATGGTGCTGGGGCCGGAACAGCCAATTAGAGGATATCCGGCACTGAGAAGTCCTGAGCCAGCACCAGAGCGATCGCTCCCATCAGACATGGCTTGACGTGGAGGGTTGAAGCAAAAATCTTTGTGTTCTGCAAGAACAAGGGGGAAACTCGGCTTGCCAGAGAGCTTTTCAGGGTACCAGCCACCAGGGGCCAGGCCTCGGCGATCTTTCCTCCGATTACAATCGCTTCTGGATTGAGCCCATAGATGATGGGGGCCAGCCCAAACCCCAAAAAACCGGCGGTTTCTTTCAATGTCTCCATGGCTTGGGGGTGACCGTTTCGGGCCATCTCAACAATCCGCCCCATATCCACAAAGGCGTCTGCAGATCTGGATGATCGGCCTCCAGTCTTGGTTCTTTTCATGAACCGATTGACCGTCGCAAGGTCCGAAGCAAACACTTCCAGACAGCCACGGTTCCCGCAAGAACAAGGCGGGCCCTGGGGGTCGATGGAAATATGGCCAAATTCTCCCGCACCGTTCCGCGATCCCCGATAAAGCTGGCCATTGATAATGACTCCAGTTCCAACTCCTTCACTTACGTCCACAAAGACAATATCCCGGAAACCTGAGAGATGGGTTGTCCCGAACCAGATTTCACCCAGTGCAGAGAGACGGGCCCCATTTTCAAAATAAATCAACACATCGCGTCCCAGCCGGGATTTCAGAATTTTGCCGACCTCAATATTTTCACCCCATCCCAGGTTTTCCCCTTCCAGGATGACCCCTTCCTCGATGTCGAGAAGGCCAATCAGGCTGACCCCGACTCCCCCGAATTCGTGATAGGGCTTGGCGATGCGAATGAGGGACTGAATCTCATCTGCCACGGTCAGCAAGAACTGCTGCGGATTCCTAGTGTTTGGGATCCGCTTGAGCTGCTGCAAATGCCCATTGAAGTCGCTCAAAGCCAGCAGGGTCTCCAAGGCTCCAATATCAACTCCAATGGCACAGCGTTTGGTGGGATTGATATGCAGAAAACGAGGTTTGCGGCCGCCCGCTGGAGTCGAGGCCCCGACGCCCGATTCGTAAACCAACCCTTGACGTAGAAATCTTTGGATTATCCGGGAGATTGTTCCTTCTTCGAGCCCCGTCGTTTCAGCTATGGAGACGCGGGAAACAGGCTGTCGTTCTCTGATGATGTTGAGAACGATAACTTCATTGATGTCGCGGAGGATCCGGTGATCGGCTGTCTTGAATTTATTGAGATCGATTTTCCTCATTAGAGAGACACTCTCACCAGCTTGACCAACCTTCGATCCAAGAGTATAAGAGGGTTGATTGGAAGATGCAAGAAACCCGCAGGACTCCCGGAGGTTAATAAAATGAGAATCCTCAGGAATTCATGCCTGCTCTTGCTTCTGTTCGTTCCTGCCTTGAGGGGGCAAACTCAGGGCAACCTGAACTTCCTCACTGATCTGTCAGACTTCCAGAATCTTCGGCGCATGCTCCCGGAATTTCTGAAAAGTCAAGCCAGAGCTCTCTTGCAGCAGCGACGAGCCCTTGTCGATCGAATTTCCAATGATCAGGACGTGAAGGCGCGAAAGGCTTATATCCGCGAGAGGATGCTCAGTGCACTCGGAGAGTTTCCGAAAAAGACTCCTTTGAATGTCCAGTCCGTGGGCAGGGAGAATCTACAACCTGTTAGGATCGCCCGAAAAGCTAAGGATGTTCGAGGCTGATGACGGACATGGTTACAGTCCACCCAGACGTTCAGAAAGCTATCGCTGGTTTAGCCGCTGGCTGAAAGGCACGGAAGACCAGGAACCTAAAGGGGGTCGGCAGCCGAGGCTGCCGGGGGTTGTCCTTTAATCGAGGGAACCGTGGGCTGGAGCAGACATCCCGACGTTGGGCATGTCTGCGCCACCCGTGGTACCGAGACAACCCCCTCCCCCTTCAAAGGAGGAATCGAAGGCATTTTCATCCGTGCGCGTGAGCTTAAACAAAATCATGAGATCAAAGTGTCCTATTAATACACGATTCGGTTATGCAAGACATCTGGGCGTTGTGGCTGTTGTTAGTATCTCCTTCCTGCTGAGGCAGGAGATTACCTCTTGTTATGACGGGCTCGTCCTGGAGAAAGTGCCAGGGAGTCGACTGCGGAATATTGTTTTCATCTTAAGCGACGACCATCGTTACGACTTCATGGGATTCCTGGGAAAACCGGCATTTCTCGAAACTCCCAACTTGGATCGACTGGCCCTTGAGGGTGCTCATATTCGAAACGCTTTTGTCTCAACTTCCCTGTGCTCACCGAGCCGGGCCTCCATCCTGACCGGCCAGTTCTCTCACCACCACGGAGTAGTGGACAACAATACGGATATTGCACCTGGAACCGTTTTCTTCCCGCAGTACCTTCAAAAGGCTGGCTATGAGACTGCCTTCTTTGGAAAGTGGCATATGGGGCACGATAGCGATGAGCCGCGCCCGGGGTTTGATCGCTGGGTCAGTTTTCGCGGCCAGGGAGAATACTTCGATTGCGAGCTGAACGTAGACGGGACCCGCGTTAAACCCAAAGGCTATATCACCGACATCCTGACCGACTACGCCATCGAATGGCTGAGGCAAAAGCGGAGCAAGCCTTTCTTCTTGTACCTGTCTCACAAGGCAGTCCATTCGGATTTTGAACCGGCACCTCGACATCGCGGGAAATATGCCAGTCGGGCAGTGGAATATCCTGCCAGCATGGCCAACTCGGAGGACAATTACCGTGGTAAGCCGCGCTGGGTGAAAGAGCAACGCGGAAGCTATCACGGAGTTGACTTCATTTATAACGGCCAAATGGATTTTGATACGCTCTATCGCCGGTATTGTGAAACGTTACTGGGGTTGGACGAAAGCATTGGAAGAATCCTGAAGACTCTGGAAGAATTGGAAGTCCTCAATTCCACCCTGGTAATCTACATGGGAGACAACGGATTCTCCCTTGGAGAGCACGGGTTGATTGACAAGCGGCAGATGTACGAGGAGTCGATGCGAGTTCCCCTGTTGGCTTTTAGCCCGGGTCAGATTCCCCCTGGAACTAAAGTAACGGCCCTTGTTCAAAACATCGATATTGCCCCCACCATTTTGGAAGCAGCCGGGCTGAAACAACCGCAACGAATGGATGGCCGATCGTTTCTCCCACTTCTTCTGGGAAAGTCAATGCCATGGCGTGACGCTGTTTTCTACGAATACTACTGGGAGCCCAACTATCCCCAAACGCCTACTGTCCATGGTGTTCGGACCGAGCGCTATAAATATATCCGCTATTACGGACTTTGGGACATTGATGAATTTTACGACCTTCGCGACGACCCACAGGAACTGCATAATCTCATCAGGGACCCCGCGTCCCAGCACCTGGTCAAAGATCTCAATCGCCGCCTTTTCGATTGGCTGGAACAAACCGGCGGAATGCAGATCCCGATGCGCCGGGATCGCGGTGTTCGTGAGGATCGCCGCAAAGGCGATTAACAGCAGCTTCCTGGCTACTTAACCTGCAATTCTTATCACCAAAACACTAAGGCACAAAGCGCAAGAGCCACGCCTGTCAGGAAACAAGGGCGATATGCCCTTGGGTTGTTCAACCAACCAGAAAAAGGGTAACAGGAGTGGGAATACCGATAGACCGTGATAAATCACCATCATCGGGCTTGCCATGGCGTCTTAGCGTCTTTGTGGTGGGAATTACAATCTACTTCGGGTTTACAGGTTCTATGTGGGGATGGTCGCCATACGCTATTTTTACCTTCTCTCCATCTCTCAGGATTGACATCCTGGCAGCCTCGACGACAAGTTCGTTAATGAAGCTATTGGCTGGTGTAGCAATCAGACCCTGCCGATCGATTTCATGGATTAGCTCACGGCGACGGAGCAAGGCATCTCGGTCCGGCAGTGACGACGTCTGTCCCTCGATCCTGGTCATGGCATTGATCGAAGCCGAAACCGAATCTGGTCCATAGCCCACGGGCTTATAGCCCGCCCCTTCCCAGGGGACCATCTTCATGAAATCCGGGCTGACGTAGTTGTAAGCGGTGCCTCCGGGACCGAGTTCCTCCAAGTAGCAGTGGGCGACTCCGCGATACTGATCATCGTGAAAGATCATTCCTGTCTTTCCCTGGCCTTCACAGTACATGACGAGTCCCTGGTCGTTGCTACCGGCTCCCTGGTCCGGATAGCCCAATCCTGTATTCACTGAAAACAAGGCGCCATTTTCAAAACGCACTCGACCACTCGCCCACAAGTACCCTTCGTTGCCATTGGGGAAGCGGCCCTTGCGGCCGCACACGGAAAGCTCTGTGGGCTTTAATCCTGTTATGAAGTACACCAGGTCGACGTAATGGCAGCCGATGTACACGAAAGGATCCGTTTGATCGACGGTGAACCAGTTCTGGAAATTAGAAGACCGATAATAGTAGGGTTCCAACAACTTTGCATCACCCATGGCAAACTCGCCAAAGCGTCCCAACTGGTAATCGCGACGAGCGAGCAAGGCACGCCGGTCAAAACGCTTGTGGTACTCCACCCCGATGAAGAGACCTTTCTCGGAAGCGATCTTCTCGATCTCCAATGTGTGGCGGTATTCCAAGACCAGGGGTTTGACGCACAACACATGCTGATTGGCGGTAAGAGCCTGCATCACCACCGGGTAATGAAATTGGTCTGGCACGGCTACCACCACAGCTTGGCGAGGAGGCATGCCCGCGAGAACATCCTTGTATAAGTTCGGGAAGAGCCTATCAGGAGGTTCCTGGAAATCGGGGCAGGCCCGGAATGTCTGACCGGGAAACGCGTCCTTCAACTCAGAATTGTCCCGGAGAGACCGCAGCGGATCGCTGTTTAGAGCACAAATGCGGATCTCGCCGACCATGCCGATTCTCTGCAAATAATAGATCGTAGGCAGGAGCAAGTCATTCGTGATCATGCCTCCGCCAATGATCGTGACGTCAATGGGATTCATCTGGAACTCCTCCGGAAAATCTTGCTCAGCCTGCTATCGGTTTCATACGGAGGCTTTTTCTCTCGCCCTCCAGGAGAGGGTGCTGCGAAGCATCGGGTGAAGGGAATTCCAAGCGGCGAGGCCATCCATCTCGATCGGTTCAATGCGTCCTCCCCTCCTCAATACACTGGCCAATAGCCTCCCCCAATACATCTGATCCTTCGAGAACGGCTTCTTCAGTGATCGTCAGTGGGGGGGAAATTTTGATGTTGGCGCCACCGTACCCCACCGGCGAAAAGAACAGCAGTCCGCTCTCAACCGAGCGACGGACCGCGTTCCATGCCAGCTCTGTATCCGGCTCCCGGCTGTTTTCCTTGACCATGTGCAATGCGGCCACCAACCCTTTGCCGTGATGAGCTCCAATACGGGTTGAGAAACGATTTTTCATCTTCGCCAGGCGTTGCTGCAGCACACTACCGACCCGAGCGGCCCGTTCAGCCAGGTTCTCTCGCAAAACAATTTCGAGGCTGGCAAGGGCGGCCGCAACGCAAATCGGATTTCCAGTGTGCGTGCTGGTCATCGAGCCTGGAGGGTAAAGGTCCATGACATCCTTGCGGCCCAGGACCGCCGAAAGAGGCAGGGAACTAGTTATTCCCTTGCCGAAACAGGCCAAGTCAGGCACGATTCCATATTGTTCGAAGCCAAACAAAGTGCCGGTTCTGCCAAAGCCGGCTTGAACTTCATCGAATATCAGAAGGACTTGGTGCCGGTCACACCATTGCCTTAAGGCCTGAATGTATTCTTTGGGTGCGAAACTGGCTCCGCCGCCTTGATAAGTCTCCAAGAGAACACCAGCCACATTCTCTGGCTTCACATTCTGGCTCGCGAGCGATTTTTCAAAGAGGCCAAAACTGACGTCCTCGGTCCTGAACCCATCCGGAAAGGGAACCTGAATCATGGCCGGGTCGAGATTCACAATCCAGTCCTTCAGAGAAGGGATCCCTCCTGCCATCTGTGCACCCAGGGTTCGTCCATGAAAGTCCCTTTCAAACGAGACAATCGTGACCTTTTCTCGGCCGCGACGGCGAATCCCGTGAGTGCGAGCGAGTTTGATGGCGCATTCGATAGTCTCTGAGCCCGTGGTCAGGAGGAAAGCTTTCTCAAGTGGCTTTGGGCTCATTTCGACGAGTTTTTCCACTAAGGCTGCACGGATTTCGCTTGGAAAACAGTAATTCGTCAGCAGGGGTTTTTGAGCCTGGCGGACAATGGCATCCGCGATTTCCTTACGGCCGTGTCCTGCATTAGTGATGAGAACTCCTGAACTCCAGTCAATCCACTTGTTTCCCCAACGGTCATAGACGTTGAAGCCCTCAGCCCGATCCCAGAGCACCAGCGGCTGGCCACTCATTGATTCCGGTTCGAACTGGCGCAGTTTTTCCAGGATGGGGATGGATTCAGGAACCGGGATAGGAGTGCATATCTTGCGGTGCTTGGTCTCCACCAACGGGACAGACCGGGGAATCAATTCATAGGAGTTCGCCATTAGATAGCCTCTCAAAGGGATCGCATGAAATTGGTTACTCTACAACAACTTGGGTCTCAAAGTAAATTTCTCTGGTCAAAAGAAGATGCAATTCAAAGCACGATAGGTCAATTGGGACCGGCTTGAAACTCATTGTCCCGAAGGGACACTGGAGAGTAGCCAGCGATTACACCTCTCAACCCCCGCAGCTTTCCACCAGGTAGAGTCCATTTCTCTTGGCCCGAAATCATAATCATCGTTCTTCAATGGACAAGGATTAAAGGTAAGTCGCTCTCGTAGATCATGCTGCACTGGGTCATGTCCCCACTACGAGGGTTTGTGAGCACGCATGCCGCAAAATGTCGGTTCGACTGAACTCACTCAGCTCACCTTTCACTTTCAGTCATCGCTGTCGGGATGCAACCCCATCCATCCGTCAAGGAACTGCTGATCAGGATTTGACGGACTTTCACCAGCATATTCCTGTTGTGGGCATAGCTGATTTCCCTGCGATGCTGGAGTTGTCCCACGACAATGCCCGGATGCACCGAGTTGGTGGCCGCAAATTCCTTGATTTTTTTCGCAGAGTAGAAGGGGCGCACGCGAGCCATGAAACTGTTAAGTTTATCTGGTGGAATCAAGAAGCCAGCCGCAACTTCATCGGCTCGCCGTTCGGATGGGGATTTCTTCTCATGGTGTTCCGTCTTTCCACCGAGCAGCTCAGTGTCGATCGTTACCTCGGAGTTCATACCATCCTTGTTCTGAACGTGTGCAAGCTCATGGGCCAACGTATGCCAAAACCAGTCGATCCTGTCATATCGTAATGAAAGAGCTACTACCGGCGAATGCCTATCCAACCAGAAACAGGCACCATCGATTCTCGCCCCAGAGAGGGGTTCAATGATCAGGAATCTGATACCAGACTTCGAAAGTATCGCAGGTACTTGGTGGAGTTCCCGCGGGTAAGGGAGAATTTGTCTCAGCCTGCTGAGACACTCCCTGAACGATTTCTCAGAGAATTTTGCTCCCGATAAGGACTTGGAAAGCTTTTTCGCGCGAAATAACCATGCTAACTGCGAGGCCGTCGCGGACTCGCTCGACGTGGACTTCCTCGCGGCATGTGACATAAAGGTGATCGGCTTGTCGAGATCAGCGTTCTCGAAAAACTCTATTACCTTTTTCTCAAGAACTTCGATGTTGTCGGAGGGCTCGATCCAATGCCTTTGAATCATTTCCCTCAGCGGAGCTTTTTCATACAATCGGGCACGGCGGGAAACTGTCTCGTCAGCCCTTGCAACGCGCGAAAGTCGGTATATGCTTTCCAGATTCATCCAGAGACGTGGATCGGTCCCGAAGGCAGCGGCGAGTTGCTTCGCCGTTTCCGGAGAAATAGACCGCTTCGCTGTGATAATCTCACTCACGTCACGAGCATGACGACCCAGGATTGCTGCCAGATCAATCTGACTCCATCCACGTGCCTCAAGCTCCTCCCGGATAAAGTCTCCGGGTGGGAAAACCTCCACTGGAACCCTTTCTGTCATTTGTGTCCTCCATTCCCGTCACCGTCAGTGGTAGTCTTCAATTCTCACGATGACTGCTACTTTCTCCGCTGCTTTTCCTTCTATTTCGATTATGAGCCGCCATTGGTCATTCAAACGCATTGAGCGTTGGTGCTTTCTATCGCCTTTCAGCTTTTCGTAATGGAGAGATTTAAGTGCGTAAAAATCTCTTTCATCAGGTGCAGCCCGAATGAGCTGCATCCTCTTCCGAAAGGCCGCAACGACAGCTGATGAGAAACCACAATCCTCCCTGGGATCAACCTCCATCCTGTCCAGGCATTCGTCTCCGAACCGGACATTCATAGGTGTATCTTAAGGGCGAGAAGTAGAATTGTCAAATACATAATTAACGCATGGTGTAAATTACGTTATTGATTCTCTTCCAACTCCCTCAGAACACGGGCCACAGGCCATGCGCAAAGTGAATGAGTAATAAGTGTGGGAACGGTCGCGATTTTCCAGTCCATCGCCGGCCAATTGAAAACCTGGGGAAACGAATGGCAAATGCTCCCTCTCTCGATTTACTGCCTCGAGGCGGCAATCTGCTCACCCGCTGAAATGCGGCCTTTTTCCCATGCTTCCGGGTCGTTCTTCCAAATCTCTGTATCCAACATAGCGGAGGGTCCAAACGGTTGTTTGTAGATTACAGTATTGACCATCTGGTCGGCTACCTTTGGGTTTTCCTTTTTCTGTGAGAGCAG
>DATKMG010000537.1:0-13141 GCA_035541995.1 Terriglobia bacterium | reverse complement strand
GCAACACGCCGGATTGCCTCATCCCCCGCGAGTTTGGGACTTTCCCTACCAGCCGGGAATTCTAAAGGCGGTGGCAAAGTTTGAAGGTATGAGCCTCAGCGATGAACGCAAGACTGCAGGTCCTCCCCACCGGATCGTCCTGCTGCCGGACGTTGCGAATGTTCTCTCGGGAGACCGGGAAAGCCTGGCCTACATCACAGCCCAAGTCGTAGACCAGGATGGGACGGTGGTTCCGCAGGCTTTTCACAGTATCAGCTTCAGTTCCTATGGGCCCGGGGAACTCCTGCCCCAAACCTGGCCGGGCCATCCTACCGGCTTCACATGGAACGCGGTGGCGGGCCAGACTGTCATTGCCTTTCGCGCCACGGCGCACGTCGGGCGAGCTGTAATCAATGCCTACTCGCCCGGCTTGGGCCTGGGCCGCTGCGCTATCCAGGTTGTCGCCAAAGGTAAGCGAGATGAAATGGAGTATCGGAGCGGGGCCCAGGTCTATTGATCCTGGCCTGTTCAAAGGAGGTACTGAGGTGCGATTTGGAAAGACAACAGTGGTTCTGTGCGACGACGAATTTGAGCTCGGAAGGAAGGCAGCGACTGATGTTGCCAGCAAGATCAGAGATCTGCTTGCCAGGCAGGAAGTGGTCAGAATCATCTTTGCCGCGGGTGAAAGTCAGATGACGTTTTATGATGGCTTGGCCGTGGAGCCGAACATTGCCTGGCACCGGATTGTCTGTTTCAATATGGACGATTTCTACGATACTGGCATGCCGGAGAAATATACGTGTGGCTTTCAAACCAGAAGTCAACTTTACGATAGAGTCCAACCCAAGGAGGTGCATCTGGTCAGATACAATGCTGCTGATCCCTACGAGGAAGCCAGACGTTATGAGAAGATTATGCGCGATGCAGGGGAATTCGACATACTTTGCCAGGGGATTGGCACGTCGGGTCATCTAGCCCTGAATGAGCCTTTTGATGCGGATTTTCAAGATGAAGCCTGGGTCAGAGTGGTCAAGCTCGCCGAGCAGTCGAAGATTCAGTTGAGGGAGGACCCCAACTTCAAAGCACTTGGCTACATCCCCTCGATGGGAATCACGATGACTCTTCCCGCCCTATTGTCTGCCAGGTATATCTTCACCATGGTACCTCTGGCGCTCAAACGTCCCATCCTCGAAAAGCTGTTTGCTTTGTCGTCACCGACCGTGGAATTACCTGCCTCGATCTTGCTGCATTTCGATGGCACGCTTTACATCGACAGAAACTCCTGTCCCTCAAAGTTGAAGATTTTATGCGAATGATCACTCCACCACCATTGCTCTCATAAATCCAGATTGCCAGAAAGCCGAATGTTGCCTTACATTATTAGCGAACCGGCAGGTCCCTTTGTCTGAGGCAATTGTAGGGTTGGCCGGAACTTTCCGCACACTTCCCGGAGGATAGATAAATGAAACAGTTGATCGCGCTCTCTTTTGCCCTTTTAGTACTCTTTATTACCGAAGGAAAAGCTCAGGAACCCGGTGACCAGTTTTACAAGCCCTTAGAAATTGGTCGACCGGCGCCGGACTTTTCATTGTTGGGGGTCGACGACCGAACGTACACACTGAAGGATTTCAGTAGCGCCCGAATCCTCGTCGTCATCTTCACAGCCAATCACTGCCCTACTGCGCAAGCCTACGAAGATCGGATCATCCAACTAGTTAAGGACTATCGGGACAAGGGAGTGGCGATCGTCGCCATTTCACCTAATGATCCCAAAGCGCTCCATCTCAACGAGCTGGGCTATACTGACTTGAGTGACACATTCAAGGAATTGAAGATTCGGGCCAAGGACAAAGGATTTAACTTCCCATATCTTTACGACGGCGACGACCAAAAAACAGCACATGCTTATGGGCCGGTATCTACACCCCACGCATTTGTTTTTGATCAGAGCCGGGTCCTTCGCTACCAAGGCCGAATCGACAACAATGAGAAAATCGGGAAGGCTACGGTCCACGACTTACGGAATGCCCTCGATGCTCTGCTTGCCGGCAAACCGGTGCCTGTAGCGACTACCAAGACTTTTGGCTGCTCTATCAAGTGGTCTGAAAAGCGGGAATCGGTGAAAGAGGATTATGCGGAACTGGCCCGCGAACCGGTCAACCTTGCAACAATAGATGCCGATGGGATTAAGAAGATTGTCAGGAATGATTCCAAAAAGCTCCGTCTGGTAAACGTGTGGGCGACCTGGTGTGGGCCGTGTGTCAATGAGTTCTCCCAGCTGGTCACCATTAACCGGATGTACCGCCATCGGGATGTAGAGGTGATCTCGATCAGTTCCGACTCTCCAGAGGCTAAAGACAAAGTATTAGCCTTCCTGAAAGGGAAAGAAGCTTCGTTCAAGAATTATCAGTTCAATGTTGAAAACAATGATCAGCTGATCGCCGCAGTGGACAAGGAATGGCCGGGTGCCGTCCCCTATACAGTTCTGGTTGCGCCGGGAGGCAAGGTCATCCACCGGCAGATGGGCGAGATCGATGCGTTGAAACTTAAGAAGGCCATAGTGGGCTATATTGGGCGGTACTACAAATAGACGGGTTTGGTATAAGAGCGGATGCAATTAGAGTGGCGGGCGGGAAGGGCGGAAGACGTCTTGAAAGGCCGCACCAATGCTTATACTGCCCGCTACTTCTGTTTGCACCCCATAAGAGCAAAAAAGCAATGTCAACCTTGTGCGACTTCTTCTGATTATCCCAGGGGCCATCGGCGACTTTATTCTTACACTTCCCTCCGTAGTTTGGATCCGTCAGAAGCTGGAGCCGGAATGGCTGGAGATCTGGGCAGAGCGAAGTAACCTCGAGCTGGCACAAGTCACGGCAAGAGCCGACCAGACGAGGGCATTGGCCGACACGGGGATCGACAGTTGGCCGCCTTCCAGCACTCTCTATGCAAATCTGAAGGCGTTTGACACAGTCATTTCCTGGCGGGGAGCCCAGCACATTGAGTTTCGCAAACTACTTGAGCAACACCACCCGAATGTCTACTTCCTACCTAAGGTTCCCGACGACTGCCCTGTGCATGCCATGGATTACCGGAGGTCTCAGGTCGAAGCGTTGTTGGGGGCTGACAGGAGATTCCCTCCTTACCCGGAGATTTATCCGACCGAAGACGGACGCGTATTTGCGCGGCGATTTCTGGCTGTAGAATT
Source organism: Terriglobia bacterium (assembly GCA_035541995.1). Lineage (GTDB taxonomy): Bacteria > Acidobacteriota > Terriglobia > Versatilivoradales > Versatilivoraceae > DATKMG01. The sequence goes on along the minus strand of DATKMG010000537.1, from coordinate 9,957 downwards.
GGCGTCGAACCTTCCCATTGCCATGATTCATCCCGGCGCCAGTGGGATACAAAAACGCTGGCCAGCCACGAGTTTCGCAGAACTGGCCGGACGGTTGCTGGCTCAAGGATGGCAGATCTTGCTCTGCGAAGGCCCGTTAGATCGGATAGCGGTCGGAGACTTCTTCGCTGCGCTCCAGAGCAACGAGCATGCGACCTCGGTGCGCAATATTAAGGTCAACAGCCTTATGGACCTTGCCGCTATCCTTAGTTTCTGCAGTCTGTTCGTCGGTAATGATAGTGGAATCTCCCATCTTTCGGCAGGTACCGGATGTCCTACACTGGTGGTCTTCACTGCTACAAATCCAGCCATCTGGGCTCCTCGAGGCCCACGGGTAGCGGTGATCGTCGCGCCTATGCCAGATCAGGCTCTTACCTCTATCACGAAGTTGTATCGAGATTCCATCACGCCAACCTGATCTACCCATTTCTTTGCCTCTATCCTTGGGAATGTGCTACGGTTGGAGGCAAAAGAGCAGTAGTTCAGAATCCATGTTATGTTACCAAAGGGAGCATTTATGAACGGTATTCCTGTCCTGCATGCCGAGGGCGATTGTATCGCCCGTGCCTGGGAGAATTCCCTGATTGAGCTCCATGCCAGGGGACGTTCAATCAAGACACAGTACGATAAGCCGGAGGATCCTCCAAGCAAAGACGCAACCATGATTATTACGATCTCCGACCCTCTGAGCGAGCCTATGATCCACCGGGATTTCCCCGGCGGTCCAGAGGACCTCGAGGAGTACGTCATGGAAGTTTGCGAAGGGATCAAAGATCATCTGGTGCGGAATCCCGACGACCCCCAAGACACGCATTGGGAGTATACCTACCACCAGCGCTTATTCGGTTACCAGGTGCCGGCCGGGGGGACGTTCAATCAAATCGAGATGCTATGTCGCAAGCTGGCTGAGACCTCATACACCCGGCGCGCTCAGGCTATCACCTGGAAGGTATGGGAGGACAACGCTTGTTATGATCCAGCCTGCCTGCAGAGTGTCTGGTGCCGCATCACCGAGGACGATGGGGAGCCAGCGCTGAGCATGAATGTTCGGTTCCGTTCTAACGATGCCTACAAAGCCGCCTTTATGAATATGTTTGCACTAATCAAGCTCCAGCAAATCATTACGGACCGCGTTTCCGAGTATTCCGGCAAAAGAGTGAAAATCGCCCGGTATTGCCACATGGCGGATAGTTATCATATCTATGGATCCTATTTTAGGGAATTCGAGCGCCGTTTCCTAGGCTCACTTGAGAGGCGCTCCTTCGAGAACCGGACTCTCCGCTACGACGATATGCGCGAAATCATGGAAGCCGCCCGGCCGGGAATTTTGGAAAAGGCCAGGGGGATGGGAAAGTGAATTTTCTACTTGATGGGAGGTCTTGTCTGAAAGGCAAGTGGACCCTCTAGGCGCCTAATTGCCAGGCCCCGCCTTGAAATGAGGGAAAGACGATGCCGGGAAAACGGGACGGGGGCGTCCCGGCTCCAGTGGGATGGAGGTGCCACGCTCTCGCGGCCTCCATGAAAACCATATTTCCAAGAGAGCCATTCATGCCGCCGGGCGGCACTCTCGAGGATGAAAATGTTGGAGGGCCGAGTTCCACGAGGCCGCAGAGGCAGACAAAGACCATCGGCCTCACGGAGTTCGGCCCTCCAAAAACCCCATTTTCAGAGGAGTGCCCCATGACTTTTTCAAGTTCACTTCCGCTGCTGAATATGGTGGTCTTAGGTGGAGTGTGGGAACCGATCGTGGGACCGCTGACCCCCGAGCGGCGATCAGTTTGAACCGGGCTACCGGCGCGACGGGTGACGGCGGTCACACGCCCGGCGGCCACCTTGATGCCTGCATTTTCATGAGAGCCTTTCATGCTCCTCGGAGGGGTTCCACGTAAACATGAAAATGTCAAGGCGGGAGGCGCGCTCAGCGCGGCGACTTCATCGGTTAGGAAGGATCGCCGCTCAGAGTTCGGCTCCCACATTAAAAAGGTATTTTCAAAAGAGGTAAGGTTGAATAGATCGGCTTCCGCAGATTCAACTTCATCGTTTTTGTTGTCGGCCCTCCACAGTTCGAAATGGTGGGGCCTCATCCTGTTACTTCCTTCCGCTGGTATCGATTCCTGCATGGCTTGCGAGTGCGCTCCAACGCCGATTTGCGAGAGAATCTCAAAGGCCAGCGTGGTATTCCTAGGCGAGGTCCTCGACGACGGCAGTGGTAGGGAGCCTGACCCACTGGGACGAATCAAGGTCTTATTTGCAGTTGTTGAAGCATTCAAAGGACTGCGCCGGAGTAACAAGAAAATGGAGGCCTTGGCCACACCTGAAGACAGTTGCTCCACAGCCCTGGTCAAAGATAGACGCTACCTGATTCTTGCCAGGCGGCAAGGGGAACAATTGTTATTGCACAATGATTGCAGCAGCGTCATCAACAGCCGCGAAGCTACTGAAGATCTCCAGTATTTGCGAGCCTGGGCTAGAAATGAGACCCCTACTGTCTTACGCGGAGGCGTAAGGGCCAATCTCGGGGATACGCCGCAGAGCAAGGAGGAAATTCCATGGCTGGCTGAAGTCGAAATATTCGCCCGTGGATCCGAGAGGACATATCTTGCCAGAACCAATGCCACCGGCAAATTCGAGTTGGGAGATCTTCAGCCTGGAAATTACGAAATCAATGTCCGGCTGCCGGGGTATGAAAGCACTCTCCCAAATTATCGCGTTTTGCTCAAGAAGGGTCTTTGTACCCGACTTGACATTGCGATGTGGCCTACCAATTCACTGAGTGGAACTGTCTTTGATGAGAAGGGACAGCCGGCAAAAAACGTTCGCTTGGAACTGGCACCACTGACAGAAGGCGATCTCAGATCCTCCAAAGAAGTCCAGACCGATAGTGATGGATTCTATGAGTTTACCAGAGTCCCTTCGGGTAACTACTACCTGGGGGTAAACCTCGAACGAGGAGTAAACTCCCGCTCGCCGTTTGCCACATGCTTTTATCCCGGTGTTTCTTTGCGCGATCAGGCTTTGGTCGTAGCAATTGAGGGAGGCCAGAAACTGACGCCGTACGACTTCAAGCTGGGGAACCCGCACTCGACTCGACCCATCCGCGTCTCGGTGCAATGGTGGGATGGAAGGCCGGTGAATAACGCCTCTGTGGAATGCCGAAGTGATCCGGGACCTAATTTGACTCCTAAAATGGACTGGATGAGCCGGTATACAGACGATCACGGCGAGGTTCTGTTCCATGCGCTTCAGGAAAGAGAGTATATTGTGGCGGTTGAACAACTCTGCTGGCTTCGCTCCTCCCGCTCGGTCCAAGAACGTCAGGAGATTCATGTCCTAGCAGGCAAGAATCCTGCAAATGTAAAATTGATCGTCTCCCAAAGCGATGATATTCACCTGCAAGAGGCCCCCATCAATATGTCCCAATTCAATAATTGAACTCGTATCCTATTGAAGGGCTGCAAGCATGTCTGGAAAAGTATTGTGGAGCAGGATCCGGATCGAGAGCCTGGTCTTATTAATGAGCCTTCTTAGTACCGGGATTGGCAGCTCTCAGGCCCTTTCCCCTGAAGCATCGGACAGTGCTCGCTGGGAACAGCTGTTTGATGGAAAAACACTCCAAAATTGGAAGGTGACCAATTTCGGCGGAGAAGGAGAAGTCAGCATCGAAAATGGTACGTTAATCCTGGGGATCGGAAATGATTTGACTGGGATCACCTGGACAGGAAATCTGCCTCGCGTGAATTACGAAATCCTGCTCTCGGCTAAGCGCCTCGCCGGGCATGACTTTTTCTGTGGCCTGACTTTCCCGGTCGAGAAATCTTCCTGCAGTTTGATTCTTGGCGGATGGGGAGGTAGCGTAGTGGGGTTGTCCAGTATTGATGGCCAAGACGCCTCGGAAAACGAAACCAGCTTGATGAAAAGATTCCGGGACGACCAATGGTATGCCATCCGGCTTAGAGTTACAGATCAGAAGATCGAAGCCTGGATTGACCAGGAAAAGATCATTGATTTCGAAAACCGAAATCGTAGGTTGTCCATTCGGTCAGAGGTCAGTCCATCCCAGCCCTTTGGCATTGCCACCTGGCGCACCAAAGCAGCCATTCGCGGAATTCAGAGACGGGCATTAGCGGAAAGTGACAGGTAACCAATTCTCAGACGGTCTCTGGGACACGTTCAACGAATGTTTGGGTAGGCACGGACCCATGCGCCGAGAGCTCCATTTCATCCTCCCCAGCGGAATCGCGTCGCAAGCTAGGAGTCGGCCTGACCTGATTCATCTGGCGCGATTTATGTGGCGGGCGATGAGGGGTTCATGTCTGTTTGGCCCTTTCCCACCTGTACCCCCCTTTGCGCCGATCTCGCCCGTACCCGGAACCGCGCCGGAGGAGCCCCGAACTCCCGTTTGAATGCCCGATTGAAGGCTGGCTCGGATTCATAGCCCACGTCTCCCGAGATCCTCGCCACGCTGTAGCTGGTCGAAGTCAGCATGCGCGCACCGAGTTGCAGCCTCCATCGCGAAAGGTACGTCATCGGAGGTTCGCCCAGGTAATGCCGAAATCGCTCGGCCAGAACTGAACGCGACACACCTACATGCTGGGCGAGATTCGCAATCGTCCAGGGGTATTCCGGAGAGCGATGCATAGACGCCAACGCCGCTCCCACCCCCGGATCGCGCGCTCCTGCGAGCCAGCCAGTCTGCTGCGGCGGCAACTCTGCCATGTAACGGCGCATCGTTTCCACAAAGAGCGCTTCGGACAACCTCGCCAATACCGCATCGCTGCCCGCCCGATTTGCGCTTGCCTCCGCGGCTGAGAATTTAATGGAGTTTTCCAGCCATTGCCCAGTCTGGTCATTCCTGATATTCACTTTGAACACCGGCGGCAGTCCGCCCAGAAAGCTCTTGCACAGTTCCCGATCACATTCCATATAGCCGCACACAAATAACGTGGATTCGCCTCCTCCACCCCTGCGGGCAACCACCATTCCCTGCGAGAACACTTCTTTCAAGTGCTCGCCGTTATCGACGATGTAGGTTGGGGACCCGTTGGAAATGATGTGTGCGTCGCCGTGCGGAAATACCACGATGTCTCCAGGACCCAAGTCGACACAATGGGTGCTGTGCTCGACTTCGCCCCGGGCCCGTCCTTTAGTCAGAAGGTGATAGATGATGACATGTTTGGGCCCGTTGCGAAGAAATGCCGCGACTTCGGACGAAGGCGGCGATCGGAAGCCCCACGGCGCAGTGAACTCGGCATTGTAAAACACTGCACCTTCGAGCTTTACGGAATGGAGGATTTCCGAAAGAGCGTCCATAGAATATCCGACTCAGACTCTTAGCTAAAGTTTCGGGATTCCCGGACAAATAATCGGCATTCTACCGCGAATAAGTCAAGTTTGCCAGACGTACGGATAAGCATGAGCGTGGGAGCCCTGCTAGAGTGGCACCTGTGGCGGCCATCACCGCTCACTATCTCAATTAACGAGGAGGATTGGAAATGCTTTCACTATTTGTACGACTTGAGGCGAAACCAGGGAAGGAGGAAGAAGTCGCCGCCTTCCTGATGCAAGGTCTTCAAATGGCAAATCAGGAAACGACCACTACGCTGTGGTTCGCGCTGCGCCTGGCCCCATCCACGTTCGCCATATTCGATGCGTTTCCCGATGAGTCGGGAAGGCAAGCACACCTCAAAGGGCCCATTGCCAAAGCACTCATGGCCCAAGCCCCAAATCTCTTGGCCGTGCCGCCTTCCATAGAAAAAGCAGAGATTCTGGGAGCCAAGCTTTCGCAGGAGGTTCGAAATGCAGCTTAAGTGGGGATTCCGCTGAGGGTGACCGCCGATTCCGAAGGGAAGCGGTCAGTGTTCCGCAGGGATTTCGGTCAGCTGTCGTAGCGAAGCGACGCTGGCACTCTGATGGTCGGCCAAGTGATCGGATTCGTCAAGAGGAATGATCCGGAGCGAACCGGAGGCAGCGGCTTCCCGGCGGGGGATGGGGGCAAGGAGGTGGCCCCCCTTGCCCTGTCCATCACTGCATAATCGCCAGAGCGCGTCAGCGCTCCGGTTTGGCGGCTTTGAGCTTACGCATAGATTCGCCGCGCAGCTCTATGCAATAAGCGTTGCGAACCGGCTGGTCAAGGATTCCGCGCGCGATGGTCGGAACGCATCTGGTCGTGGCCGCCCTGCGGAATGTTGGGGGAACGAGAGTTGGAATTGGCTCTTGAAAAGGGCTATAATAAGCAATCCACGAAAAGATCAAAAACGGAGAGGACTCTATGCCAAAGCAAACAATTGATCAGTTGCGAAGCTCATTCCGCGGTGAGCTCATTCAGCCAACGGACGCCGCTTACGATTCGGCACGCAAGGTCTATAATGGAATGATCGACAAACGCCCGAAGCTCATCGCGCGTTGTGTGGATGTGGCCGACGTCATAGCCGCGGTGCAATTTGGACGCGAAAACGAAATGCTGACCGCGGTACGCGGGGGCGGCCACAACGGGGGCGGCCTCGGGATCTGCGACGATGGTCTGGTTATTGACCTGTCGCGGATGAAGGGGATTCGTGTGGATCCCTCTGCGCGCACCGTAGGCGTGGAAGGGGGCTGCGTAGGGGCAGACGTAGACCACGCGACGCATGCTTTTGGCATGGCCACTCCGAGCGGAACGATTGGCAGCACGGGAGTCGCCGGCCTTACGCTGGGCGGTGGCATCGGCCACCTGACGCGTACTTACGGCCTCACCATCGACAATCTGCTCGGCGCGGACTTGGTGCTCGCCGATGGCAGCTTCGTGACCGCCAGTGAAAAGGAAAATCCCGACCTCTTCTGGGCGATTCGCGGCGGGGGCGGTAACTTCGGCGTGGTCACGTCCTTTCTATTCCGACTTCATCCGGTAAAGATGGTGAACGCGGGCCCCACGTTCTGGCCCATCGAGCAGACGCCTGAGGTGATGAAAGCCTACCGGGAATTCATCACTCACGCGCCGGAAAATGTGTCGGGTTTCATTGCGTTCCTGACCGTGCCGCCCGTGCCGCTATTCCCGGCCGACCTGCACGGCAAGAAAATGTGTGCGATCATCTGGTGCTCGACGGCCTCGCCTGAGGAAACGGATAAGGCCACCAAGGCCATGCGCACAGTCGGAAAACCGGTGCTTGACCATGTGGGTCCCATGCCATTTCCCGCGCTGCAAACCCTGTTCGATCCGCTCTATCCCCCGGGACTCCAGTGGTACTGGCGCGCTGACTTCGTGAAAGAGCTCAGCGACGCGGCCATCGCGAAGCACCTGGAGCAGGCTTCCAAGCTCCCCACCGGGCACTCCACCACGCACATCTATCCCATCAACGGCGCTGCCCACCGCGTGGGCAAGACTGATACGGCGTTCAGTTACCGCGACGCCACATGGGCATTGGTGATTGTGGGTGTCGATCCCGACCCGGGGAACAAGGACAAGATTATACAATGGTGCAAGGATTACTTCGACGCACTGCACCCTTACTCGGCAGGCGGCGCTTACGTGAACTTCATGATGGAAGAGGGTCAGGAGCGCGTGAAGGCATCGTTTCGGGACAACTACGTCCGCCTGGCCGCGATCAAGAAGAAGTACGACTCAACAAACTTCTTCCGCGTTAACCAGAACATTCGCCCGGCGTAGAACTCGGGGGGTACGCAGTGAACCTTTGAGGGAACCGCGCCGCAAAAATCTTTTGGGTAAGGGAGGCTTCGTCCGATGGCGAGATTTCTAATTGAAGTTCCGCATGATCCCGAGCGCATTGCCTGTGCCCGGGTCGTGGAGATCTTTCTCAAGACCGGTTCTCATTTCCTGACGCATGCCGACTGGGGGTGCTTGGACGGTGAACACAAAGCCTGGATCATTGCGGAAGTTGAAAGCAAGGAAGAGGCCCGTTCTATTTTGCCTTCTGCTCTGCGGTCCCAGGCAAAGATCGTGCGGCTAAACTACTTCACGTTGGAGGAGATTGACGCTATCCTCCGCCATCATCAAGTCTCACCGAAGCAGCCATAGCGATGGCACTCAGGTGAGGAAGAATCAGGAGAAATGCATGAAATCTCACGATAGTCAGCCGGAGGAGACGCTCTACCGACGTCTGGGAGGATACGACGTAATCGCTGCCGTCATCGACGAGTTTTTGAGTCGCTTTCGGAGCGATCCCAGGTTTGTACGGTTCGGTGGGGGGCGGAGCCTGGACTCCCAACAGCGGGGCCGCCAGTTGCTGATCGAGCAAATGTGTTCGCTTGCTGGAGGTCCGTGTGTGTACATTGGCCGGGACATGAAGACCGCTCACGCCGGCCTTGGCATCACGGACGCAGAGTGGCAGGCCAACATCCAATACGCCTCGGGTGCGTTGGAAAAATACGGTGTCGCTCTCAGGGAAAAGGAAGAGTTTTTGGCGATTTTTCAGGGGTACAAGGACGATATCGTCGAGAAGTCCTGAAGCGCTGCCGAGAGCTGTGTGCCGCGCCGCTTCCTGGACCGCCTCTTCCATGCTTGCTCTTGGGCTCAAGGATGATTCCCTTGAAGTGGGGGCATTATAATGCCGGAAATGACGAAATCGCTATGAGGAAAAAACGGAAAGTGCCAGCCCGATCAGGTCTTAGTTAAGGGCTGACCCCTAGTGTCCTCCTAACCCCTAATGTCCAATTGTCCTTCAGGCATGCGTAAGGCACATCTGAGCGGAAGTCTTCGGTGGAAGGTCCCACGTCCCTAGGGGCCTGTTAACTGAGATGGAAAAAATTCCGCAAGAATTCAGTACAAGAAGATGAATCCATTTGCGACCTGACCGAACCATTCTTTCTTCGGTATTTCCTTACCCACATTCATACTTGTCCGCTAGCCCCCCGCAATGAACCGCCACGACTGTACAGACAAATTCATCTTCCCGCGGAAGCACCTGATGGACCGCGCCGGGATTGACCACGATCGAGTCCCCTGCTTTCAAGGAATATTCAGCACCCTCTACCTCGATGATCATGCGTCCTTCCACCACCGTGTAGATTTCAGTCCCGTGTTTATGGTAGTGGCAGCTCTGTGCGGCGCGATGGGTAAAGACGGCCATCTCTACGTCCCCCATGACCTGAACAGGGATTGAGGCAGAGGCATCGCCGGGCCCCCAGATCGTACTGGCCAATTCAACCTCGCTCGTAGGATATAGTTCCGTGACCAGGATTTTTCGTTCTCCCCGTCCCTCCGGATCGAGGGCCGGATCTCTTTTGACTGAGTCTAATCGGATCAATAAAGCAGGGGTCTTCGACATACATACCTTTCTCGAGAATTGCTCAAAAGTGTTGCTTGAACTTCTACCGGCTCCCAAGAACAAACGCAAATGGCATGGGTAGCCACGATTGATTCGCCTGTCGAATCAATCGTGGCCTTTTCAAAAGGTGATAACTGCCCACGGTTACTGCGGGGACCGACGTCCCCAAAGCGCAGTAACCGTGGCTACCAAATCTCGCCTATTCAAAGGACGGTCCCATGACCTCTGCAGGTTACCACGGTCAATGAAAATGCCGGAGGGTCGAGTGTGTGACCGCCGTCACCTGCGAGGCCGAAGAGGCAGGCAAGAACCAACGGCCTCACGGAGTTCGGCCCTCCAAATTGGCACGTTCATGAGAGGGTGTTCAACAGCCCCCTTCGACCACGAAGAAGCGTCGCCAGCTCAGGCATTCGAGGGGCGACTTGTGTTTCCTGGTTTCTGTTGACCCGGCCGGGATTTTCCCATCAAGAAGACAAGCACGATCAAGAAGACAGCAATAATGGTCGACAGGGCCATGCTCTTCTGGACACCATAAGTCAGGCTTAGTTTCCCGATCGTTTTCGGCACAATCATGGGTCCCAACATGCCGACGGCAAAAATGATCCCGAAGACGCTTCCGTAAAACCTGGGCTCATACTTGGAAAAGGTCACCCCGACA
>DATKMG010000536.1:0-11092 GCA_035541995.1 Terriglobia bacterium | reverse complement strand
CGCGGGCTTTCCACCTGGCGGGACGCTGCATTGGGTGCGATGAATGTACACGGGTATGCCCTGTAGGCATTGACCTGCGTCTCCTAAACCAATCTCTGGCCAAGGCGGCAGAAGAGCAGTTTGGATATCGTGCGGGCATGGATCCGCAAGCAGAACCGCTGATTGGTTCCTACTCGCTCCAAGATAAGGACGGATTCATCGGATGAGCGAAGTCATTTCCGCAAGTGCATTGCGAGAGTTGATGAGGGATTGGCTCCGGCAAGGGAAACAGGTCTTTGGGCCGAGGCAGGTTAAGCCGGGCCTTGTCCTCTATACCCGGCTGACCGATCCCGAACAACTTCTCGTGAGTGGATTCATTCATCCCTCCAATTCTCCCAAGGAGTTTGTGTTTCCTCGTCACGAGGTCATCTACAGTTATCGCTTTGAGGGCAAGGATCTGCAATTATTGGACGCCCCGGATTCATTCCCTGAGCAAATCGTCCTGGCTGTCAGGCCTTGTGATGCCGCGGCCCTGCCTATACTCGACAAGTTATTCAACTGGGACTTTCAAGACGAGTTTTATAACCGTCGACGCCAGGCCACAACCGTCGTAACGTTGGCTTGTCTGAGTCACGACGATTCGTGTTTCTGCACCTCAGTGGGACTGGGTCCAGCCGACCCTCGGGGGTCTGATGCAATGCTGCTTCCAGCACAGGATGACGAATTTGAAGTCCGACCCTTCACGGAAAAAGGGGAAGCCTCATTCTCTGGAGTTACCCGAACCTCTTCCAAACAAGCTGGCACCCCGTCGGGACCTGCGAAGAAATTTGACGCCGGCCAAGTGAGGACTTACCTGAGCGAAAACTTTGAAGGTCCGATCTGGCACGACGAGACTCTTCATTGTCTCGGTTGCGGCGCATGTGCGTATACCTGCCCAACCTGCCATTGCTTTGACATTGTGGATGAGGGCAACGCTGCCGGCGGCATCCGGGCAAAAAACTGGGACTCATGCCAGTTCCCTATCTTCAGTTTGCATGCTTCTGGCCACAACCCACGAAGCACACAGCCGCAGCGACAACGTCAACGCCTAACTCATAAGTTCCAAATCTATCCCGAGAAATTTGGCGACATTCTTTGCACTGGCTGTGGAAACTGCACTCGCAATTGCCCGGTCAATCTGGGAGTGCTAAACGTGCTGGAGGCTATGAAGAACGGTCAACCCTTATGAAGAATATCTACAAACCGGACCCGATGGAAGTTCTTGAAGTCAGGCGTCAGACCCCGGATGTGAAATCTGTAAAAATCCGGTTCAGGGAGAAAGAGAAGAACCAGAACTTTTCCTTCCGGGTAGGGCAATTCGGGTGTTTTTCCGCTTTCGGATATGGAGAGTCGACCTTTAACATTTGTTCCAGCTCTAACTGGAAGGATCACCTGGAGTTTTGTTTTCGAAAGACGGGCAAAGTCACGGAAGCCCTCTGGCGAATCGAAGAAGGCGACACTGTAGGCTTTCGCGGCCCTTATGGCAACAGTTACCCCGTGGAACAATGGGAGGGCAGAAACCTGATCTTCGTAGGCGGCGGCATTGCCATGCCTCCCATTCGCTGTGCAATCTGGTACGTCCTGGAAAACCGTGCTCGATACGGTGACATCTCCGTTGTCTATGGGGCCCGAACGGTCGCGGATCTTGCGTTCGCTGACGAACTCGAGCAGTGGGCCCGATATGATCGGGTCCGGGTGGTTCGCTGCGTCGATCCGGGCGGAGAGACCTCTGACTGGAAGGGTGAGGTCGGTTTTGTCCCTGCGGTACTGGAACGGTCGCAAATCTCCGCAGGAAACTCAATAGCCTTAGTAATTGGACCGCCAATCATGATCAAGTATACATTGCCAGTGCTCGACAAGATGGGTCTTGCTCCCAACGACATTTACACCAGCCTGGAAAACCGGATGAAGTGCGGACTCGGGAAATGTGGTCGATGCAATGTGGGTCCGGCCTATGTCTGCAAGGAGGGGCCGGTCTTCACGATGGAGCAAATCCGCCACCTGCCTGCCGATTTCTAACCTGAAAACAAATCTTTCGCTCTGTCCTATTGTTGTATAATCTGGGGGCTTATCATCTCTGAATCCGGAACGATCTATGAATAACACTGCAAAAATCGAGTTGGATGGCAAAGTCTACGAACTCCCGTTAGTCGAAGGGACTGAGCGTGAACTTGCCATTGACATTTCATCACTTCGCAATCAAACGGGATGTATCACTCTAGATGATGGCTACGGCAACACCGGTTCCTGTAAAAGTAAGATTACTTTCATTGACGGTGAAAAAGGGATTCTTCGTTACCGCGGGATCCCCATACAAGAGTTGGCTGAGAAATCAACTTTCATAGAAACAGCCTATCTCCTGATCTGGGGAAAACTGCCGAACCGAGCCGATCTTTTACAGTTTACCGACCTGCTTTCTGATAATCAGCTACTGCATGAGGACATGAAATTCCATTTCGAGGGCTTCCCCCCCCACGCCCACCCTATGGCTATTCTGTCTGCGATGATCAATGCCAGTGGATGTTATTATCCGGAACTGGTGGACCCGGAAAAACCGGAATCATTCAATAGGCAGGCAGCGCGAATAATCTCTCAAGTCCGTACGATTGCCGCCTTCGCTTATCGAAAGTCCCGAGGCCTGCCCATCATTTATCCCAAGCCAACCTATAAGTACACGGCCAACTTCTTGCACATGATGTTTTCAGAGCCCTATCAGGATTACGAATTGCGGCCGGAAGACGTCAAGGCCCTCGACTTGATCTTCCTTCTCCACGCCGATCACGAGCAAAATTGCTCGACCTCTACGGTTCGCATGGTCGCTTCCAGCAAAGCCAACTTGTTTGCCAGTGCTGCCGCAGGGGTCTGCGCGTTGTGGGGTCCTTTGCACGGCGGGGCCAATCAGGCCGTACTGGAAATGCTGGAGGAAATCCACAAGTCGGGCGACGATGGCTCCAGGTTCATTGCCGCCGCCAAAGACAAGAAATCCGGAAAACGACTCATGGGCTTCGGGCACCGCGTCTATCGACATTATGATCCACGGGCCAAGATCATCAAGGAGCGCTGCGACCAGGTCCTGGGCGCCTTGAGGATTAGCGACCCGCTGCTCGACATTGCCAAAAAGCTCGAGGAGACGGCCCTGCACGATGCCTATTTCGTCGAACGTAAGCTTTATCCCAATGTCGATTTCTACAGCGGCATCATCATGCGGGCCATCGGCATTCCCATCGAAATGTTCACGGTGATGTTTGCCATTGGCCGGATGCCCGGGTGGATTGCCAACTACAAAGAAATTATGGATGCCCAGGAGACCCGCATCTACCGGCCGCGCCAAATCTACATCGGCGATAGGGAACGCCCGTATATCCCGATTAAAGATCGACCCTAGGAGCTGGCACGGCCCAGATCGTATGTTGTCTCAACCTCAATTGAATCAACCTATCCACTGTAAGGGTGTTTCCAGGGAGTGCGGTATTCGCGTTTCAGAAGCTTGGCTGCCGTTAGATTACCCGGGATCGTCTCTTTCGGCGTGGAACCCAGAATCAAGGAACCTATCCCAAGAACTCCGGTAGTTGCTGATCTAATCATTCAATGCGCTTGACAAGCATATTTGAATATGTGAATATGTGGAAGGTTGGAGATACCACTATAGTTGCATCGGTAATTGAGCATGCCCGATTTGGCCCAGTTCAAAGCAGAGTTTTTCAAAGCGCTAGCCCATCCACTCCGAATTAAAATTCTCGATTCGCTCCGCAACGGAGAGTGCGGGGTGAACGAACTTTGTTCTCGTGTCGGCGCCGAGCAGAGCACATTGTCCCAACAGCTAGCTCTCTTAAGAGCCCGAAACATTGTTGTGCCACGAAAGAACGGCAACAACGTGTATTATTCGGTGAAAGATGGCGCCGTTTTTCGCCTCCTGGATGTGGCCAGGGATATCTTCAACAACCAGTTGATCGACTTTACTGACTTGCTGTCGCAGTTGCAATCTGTTTCCAGCAACCATACGTTAGAATACGGATCTGATGTACCGGACATTACTTGGAAGACGTCCTCGACCCCAAAAGCATAGGGTCGGACTGGCAAATCGAGGCACAAGAACGAAACACTATTGCTTAAGACAAGGCTTGTTCTTGATTCAGTTAGAACAACAATCCCAAAAGGCCAGATTGGCAGAGGCTGTCGCCTCATAAGCCACCTGGCCTTTATTTTTTGCACAGAGGAGGCAATCGATCAATGCCGGATTATTTTCGTGCGGATCAACTCGCAGCAAAACTGAGTTTGACCCTTGAAGAACTGAAGCAGTATGAAGAGCTCGGGTTGATCCATGGTGTGAAGAAAGGCAGCTTTGTGTTCTATACTTCCAATGATCTTTACAAGCTTCGTGGTCTTCTTCATTTCATGCGCGACGAAGGTATGAGCTTGAAGGCAGCCCGCGCCAGGCTCTCCAAGGCCGGAGTGCTGGTGTCTGCCTCGGTACGATGAAACGCAAATTGCCTGAGTGTTGGTAGTTGCACGGATCCGTTCCGGACCGTGACCGTTCACCAACTGGAAGGACTCAACATCTTCAGTAAAGAAGGAGCGTATCGTTATGAACGCTACCGATACTAGTCATCTCTCGAAGGTCACTCCTCCCCGTCTCCTGGCCATGAAGACCCGGCAGGAGAAGATTACTGCCTTAACCGCGTATGATTACCCCCTAGCCCGGATTTTGGATGAGGCTGGAATCGACGTGCTCCTTGTCGGTGACTCCCTGGGCATGAGCCGCTTGGGGTATCCCTCAACAATTCCTGTCACGTTAGAGGAAATCCTGATTCATCTGCAAGCAGTTCGTCGCGCCGTGCGCAGGGCCCTGCTTGTCGCAGACATGCCCTACGGCTCCTACCATGTCAGCTCAAAGCAAGCTCTGAAAAACGCGTTCCGCTTGGTCAAGGAGGGAGGCGCAGAAGCGGTTAAGGTCGAAGGGGGATCAAAGCGGTTTAAGCTTGTAAATCGACTGGTGGATGCCGAGATTCCCGTGATGGGACATATTGGTTTGACACCACAGTCCATTCACGTCTTGGGCGGATATAAGGTACAGGGGAAGACTCCTGATTCTGCAAGGAATATTCTGGACGATGCACAACAGTTGCAGGAGGCCGGAGCGTTCGCTGTTGTGCTGGAAGGTATCCCGAGAGGGCTGGCTATGGAAATTACCAGGTTGATTTCAATTCCAACTATTGGGATTGGTGCTGGCGTGGGCTGCGACGGACAGATCCTAGTGGCTGATGACTTGTTAGGTATTAGCTTTCTCCCAAAGCCAAAGTTTGTCCGTCAGTACGTCGATCTGAAAGAGATCATCTCTGGCGCAGTCGCCCGCTACAGGGAGGACTGCCTGGACGGTTCCTTCCCCAGTGAAGCCGAGTCTTATCAGCCTGAGGGCAACCTCACCGTCAAAGCTTTCACCCGGAAGGTTTGACGTAAGCTCTTGAGAATCGCCGAAACCATTGCTGACCTCAGGATCCTGCGCGAGGAACTCCTAAAGGGTGATTCCAGTATAGCGCTGGTTCCCACTATGGGAGCTCTACACGCCGGGCACGTGAGCCTGATTCGCAAGGCCCGGGAGATTGCCGACACGGTATTAGTTTCCATTTTTGTCAACCCAACCCAATTCGGTCCCACCGAAGATTTTGGAAGGTACCCTCGCCCCCTTGAGCGCGACCTCTCTATCCTGGAGAAAGAGAGAGTTGATGCGTTGTTCCTGCCTTCGGCATCAGAGATGTATCCTGGCGGCTACCAAACCTATGTGATTGTTGAAGAGCTCTCCCAGTTGCACTGCGGCCAATTCCGACCAGGGCATTTCCGAGGAGTTGCCACCATCGTTCTGAAACTCCTGAACCTCGTTCAGCCCACGGCAGCTGTTTTCGGGCAAAAGGATGCACAGCAGTGTGTCATCATCCAGCGCATGGTCAATGACTTGAACCTGGGTGTCAGGATTGTAATCGGTCCGACCGTCCGAGAGACGGACGGGCTTGCGGTGAGTTCGAGAAATCAGTACCTTTCCCCAACAGAGCGGACAGCAGCAGCAGTCCTGTATCGCAGTTTGCAGGAGGCGGAGAAATCAGTCCAGAATGGTGAACGAAGAACTGCCGCGATTCTAAGCCAGGTGACCGACTGCATTTCCAAAGAGCCGCTGGCCCGGCTGCAATATGCTGAGCTTGTCAAACCACTGACTCTCTCTCCGCTCCGCGAGCTAGACCAGGAAGGAATTCTACTGCTGGCAGTTTTCATCGGCCGGACACGACTGATCGACAACATCCGGCTCAGGCCTTCGAACCCCGGCTAAAAATGAGAGTGCATCCCCAGTAGCACGGCGCTCATGTCGCCTGGGTAAGCTCAGCCGCCACTCAAACACCCACTAGATCTCCCGCCCGCTCACCGATCTGCTGGCGCCACATGGCAAAATACAGCCCTTTCAACTCCAAGAGATCCTCATGGCGCCCCGATTCCACGATGCGACCCTTCTCAAGCACATAGATCCTATCCGCATGTAAGACCGTGGACAGGCGATGAGCGATCAGGATCGTGATCATCTCCCGGCTCATCGAAACTTCTCGAATGGTCTCGGTGATTTCTTCTTCGGTCAACGAGTCCAAGGAGGAAGTAGCTTCGTCAAAAACCAGCAGACTTGGACGACGCAGTAACGCCCTGGCAATGGAAAGGCGCTGCTTTTCCCCGCCGGAGACTTTGACACCGTTTTCTCCGATGATTGTATCCAGCCCTTTTTCTGCCCTGGCCATCAAGCTTCGGCAGGCGGATTTCTCCAGGACTTCCAGGCATTCTGCATCCGAAGCTTTGGGATTTACAAAGAGTAGGTTCTCACGAATCGTCCCTGAAAAAAGCTGTGTGTCCTGGGTAACAAAACCGATCCTCTCCCTGGCCTGATCCAGATCAAGATCCTCCATTGGAATCCCTCCAAGGAGGACCTTCCCAGAATGAGGCCGGTACAGGCCAACTAGGAGTTTGACCAGAGTGGTCTTCCCCGCGCCCGAAGGTCCCACCAGAGCTACGGTCTCGCCCTGGCGGACGGCGAACGAAATCCCATTCAAGGCTGGGGAAGAAGCCGATTGGTGCTGGAAGCTGACCTTCTCGAAGGCGAGGGTCTTGATTTCCTCCAGCCGAACCGGATTCTGGGGACGATGTTCCACCGGTGATTTCAAGATCGCTTCGAAGATGCCCAAAGAAACCTCTGCTTCCCGGTAAATGTTGATGATATTCCCCAGTTCCTGAAGTGGGCCAAAGATAAAGAACGAGTAAATCCACAATGCAAAGAACTGGCCCACTGAAATCTCACGCTCGTAGATCATGTACAGCATTAAGAACAAGATGCTAGTCCGCAAGAAGTTGACCGCGGTTCCTTGAATGAAGCTAAGGCTACGCAGGTACCGGACCTTTTTGAGCTCCAGCTGAAGAATCCGTTCAGTGGTACTATTCAGACGCTGGATTTCTGCCCGGGCGAGTCCCAAGCTCTTCACCAGCTCGATGTTGCGCAACGATTCAGTGGTCGCTCCGGCCAGTGCCGTCGTTTCAGCGACTATCACCTTTTGCACCTTCTTGATTTTCTTGCTGAGCACCGAACTCAATACCCCTAGGAGCGGCACGGTCAAAAAATACACAGGCGCTATGACCCAGTGGACACTGAATGCATACGCCATTACAAAGACCACGCCCACAAGTGAGGTAAAAAGGATATTGATACAGGCGGCAATCAGTTTTTCAACGTCAGTTCTTACTTTCTGAAGTTTACCCAGGGTTTCCCCGCTCCGTTGGTCCTCAAAGACCGCGTATGGGAGTTCCAGGGAATGCTGTATGCCGTCCGAATAGATGCGAGCTCCCAATCGCTGAGTGACGACGTTGATGTAATAGTCTTGAAAATTCTTGGCCACTCTGGAAACGAATGCGACCCCAACCGCAGCGGCCAGAAGCAAGCTGACTCCCCTGAAGAACTCGACGGTTGTGTACTCCTTGAACCGAGTCGCATATTGGTCAATGACATGCCGGAAAATCAACGGATCGAGAAGCGAAAAGATTTGATTGATGGCGGCCAGGAGAAGTGCCAGGGCCACCAACCTCCAATACGGCTTGAGATAAGAGAGCAGGAGCCTCATTAGTTTAGAGCGATATTTTTACACAACCATTAGCCGGTCCAAAATCCGGGCTAAAGCTCCGATGGGAACCTTTCCGGTTTCGTGGCCAACGGAATTGCCATGCACCGATTCATTAGCGGTGCCACCTCATCGAAAATGGCCATCATCGCATCAACTAGGTCTGCCCCCAGAAAGCCACGAACTTCAACCTCTTTCATCGCGAAGTAGACCTGAAACCCGGCCCACTCTTCAGCCGGAGCCGCATTCAGGATCTTGCGAAGCGTCCGCATGTCCGGGAAGTTGCTTTTGCTGAAACTCCTGGCGCGGACATCCCACCCCCCTGCGTGAACCCTAAACCCTTCTTGCATAACCAATCGCCGCAATTCCCGTTCCATGTGACCTTTGGGCTTCAGGGCACGAACCAGGCGATGCCAGTCCCAGTCGGGCTTTAATTCACACTGCGGGTAGTCTTTGGGGGCCTTTTCGTATCCTCTCTCCACTTGAAGGCCGCATTTGAAGAGTTTCTCCTCGGTATCGACAGTAATGAAAAACTTCGAACAGCCAAAACTGACGTGGCTAGAAACGGGCATCGCAGAACGATTGGCTCTTGACAAAAAACCAATCCATTGCCAGAAAACGCCTCGCCCCCAACGTTCAGTCACCATGGATTGCTGATACCTGCCTTCCAGGGCTAACTTTAGAATTCGCGTGATTCGCTGGTTGTCTTCCAGGTTTCCTACGCGGATGCCGCGCTGGAAATCCAGGAATTCGGGCTGAAACCCGATAGCCACGCGAGGAAGTTCAGGGCCGGTCCTCGAAATCTTCTGCATGGGCACCCCCTTAATTACGGTTAGGTTGCCCCGGCTGTTGCCGGAGTTCCTCGAGCTGGCGACTCAAATGGTCCATACGAGCCATGATCTCTCTATGTCGCAGTTCTTGAGTTGGAGGAACCTTCCCTTCAATATAAAAGGTCCCCGCAGGTTCTAACACGCAGTGCTCGATGTCCTTCAAACTCGAGAAGCCCTGACGATGGGCAACAACCAAAAGTTCCGGTTCTGTCAGAAGTTCTTTGGCGAGAGAACGTCTCAGAACCTTTCCTTTATCAATCAAGACAGCGGGCGACCCCTGCACGATCTGGTCCAGCCGGCGATGTTTAAAAAGGAAACGAACGACCAGGTAGTTCACTGAAAGCAGAGCAAAAGCTCCAATCAGCCCGCCGGTTACGGAATTATCGTCGCCGATAATAGCGTTCTGGACCGTGTTCGACAATGAAAGTAGAACGACAAGGTCGAACGGGTTGAGTGTCGCCAGTTCGCGCTTGCCGAAGATACGCAGCAAGAGGACAAGGAAGGCATAAACTATCATGGGTCGAATCAGTTTTTCGACAACCGGCAACGTCAGGTGAAACATGTCGTGAGTGATAGTGAACGCCCACGAATTGAGTTGCAGCATGGCATCACTCCTTTGGGTCAAGATAAGGCTATGCGGAATTGTCGCATATTAGAATTTCGATGATTGACGAAGCCGAGTCGATTCAAAATCGGTTCCTCGCATGACGGTGCTCCAGGATCTGGTCGGAATCATGGACAGGTCAGAATAATCGAAGTGATGGGCCAAAATCAAAGGAATCCAACGTCCGGGCGGAAGAGACCCACAATGCAAAAGAGGAGCCTGAGCCGACCAGGCGGCTCAGGCCAAGAGAGAAAATGCGTTCTTACTTTAAGAGACGATCTGCAGCCTCAAAAAGTCGAAACCCACAACTTTTTTATGTTCCCCGGGTTTAATAAGACGAACGCGGTTTAGACTCTTAAGGGAAAGGAAAACACGATGCCCGCCCATATATTCAGGCCATTAATCACCTCATGCTCACTTGTCCTCCTGATGGGGAGTATTACAATCTCCGAAGCCAGTATTCCACAGCGTCAGGTGCGCCAACAGAACCGGATTTACCAAGGGGTTCGCAGCAGACAGTTGACCCGCAGAGAGTTCCGACGATTAGAGAGAGAGGAATACCACATCCAGCGGGACGAACAGCGCTTAAAGTCAGACGGAAACTTCACACCGCGGGAGCGCGCCAGAATTCAACGTGAGCTGAATCGTGCCAGCCGCGATATCTACCGCCAAAAGCACGACATCCAGGTACGATAACGACGAGCTGTGTCTTCCCGGCGCTTGTCAGACGAATGGAGGGACTCCCACCTCCTCTGAGTTGACTATCTCTGTTGAGAATGCCGGAGGGCCGAGTTCCACAAGACATGAGCGGCAAAAAGGCCAAAGGGCATGCGGCCACTCTATTGATGCTGCTTCCCGAAGATCGACGTTACAGTCTGGATGGTATCTGCCTCATCGGCTGATTTGCCGGGGTGATAGCGCTTCAAGGGAGCGAAGCATAACACCAACTTCGCCGGATATCACGGAGACTTCTGGACATCGCTGAAGGAGATTTCCGCTACCAGTTCGGGCCGCACATAGACCGTCCAACGATCTCTCCCCACTTCCAGGGAGACCAGATGTTCGGTTTGTCAGCGCAGCATTTCATGCTTAATGTTTTCGATAGTCCTGCTGTATAATCCCGTCGGTTGTGCAGGGTGAAAAGGACTGGCCGTGAACAGTAAAGAACGAGTGCTGGCTGCTCTCTCCCACCGGGAGCCCGATCGTGTCCCAATCGATTTCGGAAGTACTGCCGTGACGGGAATCCATGTCAGTTGTGTTGCAGCTCTGCGGGAACACTACGGCCTTGAGAGACACCCGGTCAAGGTGCACGAGCCTTATCAGATGCTGGGTATGGTTGAAGAAGATTTGAAAGAGGCTATGGGGCTCGATGTGGATGGTATATTCCCCCGAAAGACCATTTTCGGTTTCGCAAACGAAAAATGGAAATCCTGGAAGACTCCACAGGGCCTGGAGGTGATGGTGTCTGAGGATTTCAGGCTGACCACTGACGAGAAGGGGGA
>DATKMG010000535.1:0-8542 GCA_035541995.1 Terriglobia bacterium | reverse complement strand
AGAGTTAAGGTCAAACTGAGGAAAATTCGGACTAGATTTGGTTTGATCCCCTAAGCCCAGGACGCTCCTGGCGGAGCTAAAGGAATTCCATTGCGTTACCCCTGATCTACAGACAGGACACGCCTATGGCGCTATGATATGGATGGAAAGAAAGAATAACAGGCCTCTCCAAAAAGACCTGTTTGCAGATACCAGCCCGATAGCGGAAAAGCACTTACTACTGGTGCAAAATGACAATCCTTCCAAATATTGTGAAGATTGCCATTTTTTCACAAGGTATGAATTGCGCCCTTATTCAACTATTCTGCAGGCGATTTGGCATATTTCCTAGTGCCTTGGGTGCGTCCCGTATGTAGAAACGACGCTGGCCAATTCATGCGCGCAGCTCTGCTAGGAGCGTCCTGACCTTTCCACAGGGCATTCCGCTGATCAGGCCTGGAGGCAAACAAAGAAAGAAAAGATCTACAACTCTAATCCGGAGAGTTGCTGTCCAGTCCTTCCCTCACATGCGTCATGGACCGCGGGCAGAATTTTTTCTTCTCTACATCAAGCTCTCTTCCCTACAATGAACGACACAAGGAGAGGACAGATTCATGCATACACCTCAGGACTCTAGGGCGGTTAATCTCAACTCCTTTAAACCCAGTTTCAATCTTTACCTGCTCGGTTGTACGCTTGTCGCCGCACTGGGCGGGTTGCTTTTTGGCTTCGATACCGCCGTCATCTCCGGCACTACGGATGCCTTGCGGGAAAAGTTTGCGCTCAGCAATAACCTGCTCGGCTTCACTGTGGCCAGCGCACTCATCGGCACCATCATCGGCTCGATCGGGGCAGGACGGCCCGCAGACGTGATTGGACGGCGAGGCGCGCTGGTCGTGTTGGGCATGATTTATTTCATTTCCTCGCTTGGCTGTGCGTTTTCGTGGGGCTGGGCGTCGTTCCTGTTCTTCCGTTTCCTGGGCGGGCTCGCGGTAGGCGCAGCGTCGGTTGTTTCTCCGCTTTACATAGCCGAGATTTCGCCGGCGAGTTATCGCGGGCGCATGGTGGCGATCACGCAGTTCAACATCGTGTTCGGCATCCTGCTGGCGTATCTCTCCAATTATCTGATCGGAGGATTGCACCTTGGCGAAAACGAATGGCGCTGGATGTTTGGAGTGATGGCCGCGCCCTCGGCCGTATTCTTCCTGCTCGTCTTCCTCACGCCGCAAAGCCCGCGTTGGCTGGTCGCGCGCGGCCGCCTGGAGGAAGCCCGCACCGTGCTCGAACGCTGCGGCTCGGATACCGGCAGTGTCGAGGATGAAATTCGTGAAATTCAGCGCTCGATGGACCTCGCGCACCACAGCCTGAGCGAACCGTTTTATTGCCGCCGCTACCGCAAACCCATTTTGCTGGCTGTGACGATAGCGGCCTTCAACCAGCTATCTGGCATCAATGCGGTACTCTACTATACACCATACATTTTCAAGATGGCCGGGGCGGGCGTTGAATCCGCTCTGCTCGAATCCGTCATCGTGGGCTTCACTATGCTGGTCTTCACGATGCTGGCGATGGTCGTCATTGATCACTTTGGACGGCGGAAGCTAATGCTGCTGGGCTCTATCGGTTACATCCTGGGTCTCGCGGGTGCGGCGTACGCGTTTTACGCGAAGGTGGAGGGCCCGTTGCTGCTGGTGAGCCTGCTGGTTTTTATCGCGGCACATGGTTTTGGGCAGGGGGCTGTCATCTGGGTCTTCATTAGCGAGATCTTTCCCAATCGTGTTCGTGCGCGCGGCCAGGCGCTGGGCAGTTTCACGCATTGGACCATGAATGCCGCAGTTTCGTGGACTTTCCCGATCATTGCCGCTGCCGCCGGCTGGACGGCCTTTGCCTTCTACGCCCTCTGCATGGTTGGACAGCTTTTCTGGGTGCTGACAACTATGCCGGAAACGAAGGGGGTTTCATTGGAAAAGATCCAGGAAGAACTCGGCATCGAATGAACCCAAGCAGAAGAACGAAATTCGGAGATGTGGCCCTCATTTCTTCTTAGATCAGAAATATTCCCGTGCGATGGCTTTGAAGACTTGATAGGCTGGTTTCGGATTCCCTTGGCTGTCCACCATCCCCCAACCACATTCGGCTGGGCACCCTTTTTGTCCGCAGTGCCAACAGACCGCGTCGTCTCCCCAATCGTAGAAGAAACAGCCGATCACGTCAGGATATGTGCCAAAGATCTTTAGAGCCATCCGAACATATGCAGCTTGCTCTTGCGGAGAATGTTCTTTGCGCCACACGTTGTTCCACGCCTGCCTCTCGCAGACCGGGTTGCCGACTATCCGGTTCAGCGGTTTGCCGCTTCCCTGAATTGATGAGTAACCCCATTCGTTGATGAGGACTGGTTTCCCGGTGATCTCATGAATTCGTTCGATCACCGGGATCCAGTCCTGCGGCCCACCCGGCCCCCAGGATCCAAAGTAGCCATCGATCCCGGCATAGTCAAAAGGGGTATCAGACTTCGAATAGAGTTCGCTTAAGAGCCACTCTCCGTCAGAATTGAGAGAGGCCGGATTGATATCGGCCTTTGACGCCGGGTTACCCCTCTTGACACCTCTAGCCCCGGCCTGCAGGAAACGCGCTGCCTGTTGGACGGACATAGGGCCCCTGAACTCATTGATGTCCATCTCATTGGAGACCTGCCAGAGGTCGACAATCTCTTTGGTTTGCCGGCCAATCTCTTCGCAAGCCTTCTCGTAGCTCTCATAGTAGCTGCCGTCGTCGATGGAACCAGCCCATAAGGGAATAGTGGAGCGCCAGGCTGTCTGTTTGTCCTTTTCATCATAGGACATCGTTCCAGCGAGAGGAGTGATCCCCATGATCCGCAGGCCATGCCGCCTGACCATCTTGGCCGTTTCGAGATTCTCTATGAACTTCTTGGAGAGTTTCCCGCCGATCTTATCCTCAAATGGAAATTCAAAATCCAACCGGACCCACCCGATACCACCCTCTTTGATTAACTGGTAGTTAGGATTCGACCAGGGGCTGATGCCCAGTATGCGTTTGCTTGTCGAGGCGGCGGGTTGCTTCGCCTGAGGCTTTGTCATGCAGCTCAATAAAGACAGAGTCGAAAGGATAACGAAAGCGATCCACCGCAGAGATCGTCTCATTTTGTCCTCCTTTATTGTGCCAGTAGCCTGGGGATCACGGTTTAGCCGCTTCCGCAATCCGCGGTGCAATTGCAGCATCGAGACTGGCCTCGGTCGATCCGACATCCACACCTCTGAATAGAATCCAGCGTTCCACATGTTCAGTAGATTGCCCGGGCTCTAACCGCACCAGCGGTCCCAGGGACTCAATCTCCATGAATGACGCGGAGGTGTAGGTTTCGGTATTGCATCCATAGTCGGGATAGCTGGCCCCCTCTTTATAGTCGAATGCCTTCACGAAAAGAAGTTGATTCAACGAATAGGCGGCCCAGCCCTGTTTGTTGAGGATGCCCACTTTTTGGGATTCGATTTTTGACTTGTCAGTCTTCAGGCAAAGGTACTTCCCGCCCAGCACCCAGCGCGGGTCGCTGAAGTTGGTATAGTGCCAAAGCACCATGGGACGGGCGGGGAGCAGATAGTCATCGTGGGAACGATAGGGCTCCTGAGGCAGGATCGTAACACCTCCCCCCTTCATAATCGTCATCGCCCAGGGTGATAGGTCAACTGCCCACAAATTTTTGTTGGTGATTTTATGGTAAATGGTCAACCGGGTTCCTGTCTCAGCCAGTGTGACGGCCATTTCCTTTTGAATCCCTGTCTTTGGCTCTACTGGCTGAACTAGCCGGATGGTCTGTTTGCCTTCCTGTTTATATTCGATTGGGGTGTTATCCGGCGAATAGGTCCTAGGCATTGATTCCGGAGCAGCCCAGAGTCGATGCCCCCCCCATGCCTTCCAGTCCCCCAATTCGGTTGTCACCTTCAAATCAGGGACTTCGGCCAAAAGATTTTCTTCCCCTTGGAAACCGTAGCGAATAATCCTTGGACCAATGTCCGTGGTTACGATGACCTCAACCGTGCCGTTGCTCAATTTGAAACAGTTTGGTTGATTATAATACGTCACCTTTTCCATTCGGCTTTCTCCTTCAACATGATTTCCCATAAGGACGAAACTCGTGAGAAGTATCAGTCCCGCGCATCGTCGATTTCTCAGGATCATTGCTTTGCACCTGTTGTCATGTGATTGGATTTCCATCGGCATCAACCGATGGGTCTCACTCCTTCGAAGCAATGCTGAACAGGGTCCATGGCTGGGAGGGCATGTCCTTAAGTAAGGGCTTTTGCCAGTTGAACTCCACATGCTTCGTGAGATGCTCTTCTGCGATGAACGGATCTCCGCAGGGATGACCGAGACGCGCCAATATTGACATCCTTTCAGCCATGGCTGCATCGCAGACTTTTGCCTGTACCGCTCCAGCAGGACTGTAGGCAGGCATCCAGGGGAGCGAACCGCGCGCTGACAGTTCAATATGGCCGCAAAGTGTCCTCTCGTTCGGGTCCACCTTCCTGGCGAAGCTGTCATAGTGATCTGAGAGCATCTGTTGCCCAACCTTTACATCGATTTTGCCCTTGTGCTCAGCCATCAATTGCTCCCATCGGATCCGACGAGCATTGGGGCTTAAACTGAGATCGTCCAGCTTGAATTCCGTCTCTTCTCGGGTCAGCTTTTCATTTTCAGGAAAGTTAGCGCCACAGAAATAACCGTCTCGGGAGCGTCGCAGGTTGACATTCTTGAGCCCCAGCTCGAGACTGGCGATCTCATTGGTCTTGCGGTCGGCCACTAACCAGGTGTTTGCATAGCCGCCGTTGTTGCCTTCTTCCATAAGGCGGGCAAATTCGTCAATCGAACCGGCATGTTGCATGGCTTTGCGGGCCCGCACGAACTCAGGGATTCCGTGTGGGTCCCACCCTGAAAAGCGGGTGATTGTTGTTTCCGTAACCATGATCCCGCCTGAATTGACTCCAAAATCGTCCCCGCTGTGAATCAACCCGGGAAATCCGTCCATCAAGATACGATGACCTTGTTGCGGGACGATGTCGAAGATGATCCTCCAGCGCTGGCCATCCAGGTAGCTAGTCCAATTATTGTGTCCCATTACGATTTTTCCGTTGGCTGTATAGCTGCCCGTTGCCACGAAGGCGCTACACCGGTCTGCGGTAGCAGCCACGGTCGTTGGGATTTCCCCATGTGTTTTCTTCCACCAGTCCACAAAGTAAGGGTTGAGTTCCGGAAAGGCATTCAGCGCCACTATATCCCCGATTCCCATCTTGACGCCGCGGACGTTAAGTCCTTCAACAATTCCCAGCAGCTCCTGCCGGTATTCCTCATCGACATGGGGCCAGAGTTCCGTCTTGGCTATGTCCCGAAAGAATTGCCAGTCCTTTCCGGTATCGTGTTTGAACTCAAGAGCAATGACCTTCTGGGCTTCGACAATCTCCTCCGCCAGCAAATATCCATGCTGGAAGCCAATCTTGTCGGGCGGGCCTTCAAGATGCACAAAAACCCACCCATTCTTTTCAGGTGCCCGATATGCGCCCCTGAGGTGGAGGTCAATGACGGCGTTTTGCGCCAGATGGACGCCACCAAATACCGAGAACAAAATGCCCACGACAAACAAGCCCTTTTTCATAATTCTCCCCTTCACAGGACAAGTATGGTCATCGTGCAACTAATGAGGAGCAGCTAAGAGTCCAATCCCCAGCACCACTGCTGGAAGCGCATCTGCCGGTTGGATGAAAGGTGTGAAGAGCCTCTCAGCTGGTTCGTCGGCGTTTGCAGCCACCTCTCTCCCCAGGCGCGTAAAGAGGGTTTAGCTTCTTCCGGATTTGATATTGCCAATAGAGTTACACAAGGATCATTTTTCGATCACCATGAGCAGGTCTTTAGCCTCCACCCGCTGGCCTGGAATAACCAGGACTTGAGTGATTCGGCCATCCAATGGGGCGTATAGCGTGCTCTGCATCTTCATGGCTTCCATAGCCAGAATCTTGTCCCCACGTTTGACTTTCTGTTGGAGCTGGGCAAAAAGACTAGTGATGATCCCCGGAGATGGCGATCCCACATGACCAGGCTCGGCAGGATTGACCTTGGGGTGAGCCGGAGCAGCTGCCTGCAAGCTCCGGTCCCGAACCACCACTTCGCGCGGCTGCCCGTTGAGTTCGAAGAAGATCGTGCGAGAGCCATCGGGATGCGGATCACCGACGGTGAGGAATTTAATAACCAGGGCCTTTCCATCCTCAATGTTAACCGTGATTTCTTCTCCGGATCGCATGCCATAGAAGAAATTCAGGGTGGGCAAGACACTGACATCTCCGTAAGTGTGGTGGAACCGATCGTATTTCAGGAATACTTCTGGGT
Source organism: Terriglobia bacterium (assembly GCA_035541995.1). Classification (GTDB taxonomy): domain Bacteria; phylum Acidobacteriota; class Terriglobia; order Versatilivoradales; family Versatilivoraceae; genus DATKMG01. The sequence continues at coordinate 2,167 of DATKMG010000535.1, read as the reverse complement.
ACAGAAGATAGCTCAAAACCTCGTCGGGCTGCGGGGCCCGGCTAATCTTTTTTTCCAGGGTCCCTCGCACTGAATCAAAGTCCGCACTGGGCAACTCTGCACCAGGGCGGCCTTTCCGCGGCTCAGTGCCACGCAGGATAATCCTCTGCAGTTTTCGGGGCCAGCCGCCGGGAGGGGCTCCCAGAGAACCCGAGAACATGTCCACTACGGAATTGGGCAGTGCCAGGTCATGATCTGTTCCGAGTTTCAGTATGTCCCCCGGTTTCATTCCTTTGGCCAGTAGAAAGAGGGCCAGGTCACCCACCACCTTGCTTGAGGGTGTGACTTTCACAATGTCCCCGAACAAGAAGTTGACCTCGGCGTAGGTCCTCTCCACTTCGCTCCAGCGATGGCCCAGTCCCATGGCGTCCGCTTGTTCGCGCAAGTTGGTGTACTGCCCGCCTGGGATCTCATGCAGGTAGACTTTGGAATCCCCGGTCCGAGGACCCGTATCGAAGGGAATGTAAAACTTTCGAACCTGTTCCCAGTAGTCCGAACATTCATTGAGCGCCTCAATATCTAAACCAGTATCTCGTGGGGAGTGTAGCAAGGCTTCGACTATGGAGTTCAAATTGGGCTGACTGGTTTGGCCACTCATGGCCGAGACGGCCGCATCGGCCACATCGACTCCAGCTTCCGATGCTTTGAGGATCGATGCAGCGTTCAGACCACTGGTGTCATGAGTATGAAAATGGATGGGAACGCTGACTTCCTGCCGCAAGGTTTTGACCAGCCGGAACGCCGCGTATGGCTTGCAGAGCCCAGCCATGTCTTTAATGGAGAGAAAGTGGGCGCCCAGTTTCTCCAGTTCCTTGGCCATCTTGACATAATACCGAAGGGAGTACTTGGGGCGTTCGGGATTGAGGAGGTCGCCAGTGTAACAGATCGCGGGTTCACAGATGCCCTTCGTTTCCAGTACGGCATCGATAGCCACCCGCATGTTTTCCACCGAGTTCAGCGAGTCGAAGATCCGGAAGATATCAATGCCCTGGCGCGATGACTCTCTGACGAATTCGGTCACTACGTTGTCGGGATAGCTGGTGTATCCGACCGCGTTGGACGCCCGCAGCAGCATTTGGAAGCAGATGTTAGGAATCCGCTCCCGAAGCTGGCGCAGTCGTTGCCAGGGATCCTCGTGCAGAAAACGCATAGCGGTATCAAAAGTGGCGCCTCCCCACATCTCCAAGCTAAAGAGCCCGGGAAGTCGATGCGCGACAGCTTCCGCCACCCGTAACATTTCCACGGTTCGGACACGCGTTGCCAACAGCGACTGATGGGCATCCCGGAAAGTGGTATCGGTCAGAAGCAAGCGCTTCTGTTTCAGTACCCATTCGGCAAACTTTTTCGGGCCCAATTTCAGCAACATTTGCCTCGTTCCATCCGGAGGTAGAGTCCCCTTCGGAAAGGGGACTTCGGGCGGGGTCGCCAGATCGGTCCCTTCTTCCCGTCCCGCCTTGGATGTCGATCGCCTCAGAACTGTGGGCATTCCCCAAACTGCTGATTCGTAGCCCTCCGGCCATCGCTTCTCCGCGACTTCGGGGTTGCCGTTCACAATCACGTCTCCCAGGTAGCTAAGCAACTTGGTGGCCCGGTCGCGGCGCCGGGCAAATTGAAAGAGTTCGGGACTACCTTCCAGGAACCCTGTGGTCGCCCGACCTGATAGAAATATCGGGTGGTTGACCACATTGAGAAGGAAGAGGATATTGGTCTTCACGCCACGGACGCGAAATTCCCGCAGAGCCCGGTCCATGCGCTGGCAAGCTTCCTTCAAGGTGGTCCCCCAGGTTGTAATCTTGACCAGAAGCGAGTCATAGTACGGAGTTAGAATTGCGCCGCCGTAAGCCGTTCCTCCGTCTAATCGCAGACCAAAACCTCCCGGCGAACGATAGGTGGTAAGCTTGCCATAATCGGGAGAGAAATTGTTTTGGGGATCTTCAGTCGTGATACGGCACTGGAGGGCGCTTCCGTAAAGCGGCAGGAGATCCTGTTCCGGGAGCGATAGTGGCGCCCCGTGCAATCTCGAGCCCTGGGCAATCAGGATTTGGGCCCGAACCAGATCAACCCCCGTCACCATTTCTGTGACTGTATGCTCAACCTGAATGCGGGGATTGACTTCTATGAAGAACCA
>DATKMG010000534.1:0-2533 GCA_035541995.1 Terriglobia bacterium | reverse complement strand
GAAAGATTCTTGATTTTGCTCAAAAAGCCTGTCGTCGTTCGGATTCCGCCGATGAGGGGGACCATCTCTCTGGGGTAGTCGTCGAGGGAGTACGAATAGGCTCCTTCCAGCAGGTTGTAGAATTGCAGGTCGCAGAACCCTTCATGAGGGAATCCACTCAAGGCGCTGGTATTTTGGATGAGCGTGCCCACGGCTCCTCCAGAGGACGGGAAAAAAGTCGCATCACCCAGACCTTCGAATTGATCCCTGTCTGCCATGAGAAAGACCCTTCCTCCGGCTTGGAGAGACTGCAACGCTCGGGTATTGAGCGACGAAGTAAGAAGCAAGCCCGTGGGGGACGGTTCGCGATCCACCTGAATGAACTGATAGAGTCTCGCCAGCCCTGCCCACTTGATGGTCGATACGACATCCATTTCGGCAGACTGCAGTAAAGCCCGCCGCGTGAAAGTCCAGAAATTCCAGCGATTCGAATAGCTGGCGCCCTCATAGTTCAATTCAAGCACCAGCTCCACTTTGTGCGCTTCGTCGTCCCTGGGTTCTTCAAACTCAATCGTCGCGACTCGCGTCACTTTGCCCAACGGAGCACTAATCCCGGTAACAGTCGACTCAGAAAGAACTTTACCCTCAGAGACAAACTTCCACCGCAGGTCCCCCTTCTGGATCTCGCTAGGCCCATAATTCGAAATCAAGACATCAATGTCTTTTGTAGCATCACTCCACAAGGTTCGGTCGTTTATACCGGCATTAATCATCAGGAGCACAGGACTATTGATTTCCTGTCCTTCTTCGGGTGTGATTCCTTTGGTCTGCCAGAAGTAGTCAAACCAACCCTCCTCCCAGGAATCGCCCTCTCCGGTGCCACCCGGGAAATCAGCAATCAACCAGTAGTGATAACCGGTCACATCGGGATTAAGCCGAGCTCGCTCGATCTGGTACTTGCGGCCTAACTGTTGCAACCGCTGGGAATTTCGAAGGTAGATGGGGTATTGGTCTACGAGTCTCCTGGTCTCCACCCATTGCTTCTTGGCCTCCAGCCAAGTTGGAGTGACCACACCTGTAAATTTACCCACCAGAGAAATATCGGGCAGTGAGCAGTAATAGGAACCGAACTCGTGCCGCACTGTCGGGACATCCTCAGGAAAATCGCGGTAAAGACTGGCCATGTCGGTGGGTCGCATGAGGTAACCGTCGTTGGAGAGAATAAGCTGTGCAGGATCGAGTTTCTTCGCAAGACTGTAGAATTCCGCCACCGTGTCTATAAAGTCTTTCCTCTCCCTATCGCTCTTGAGCCAGCTCAGATTGAACTCGTTGCCCAGCGCCAGGGAAAGGAATGAAGGATGGTTCCGATGTGACAGAAGTATTTCTTTGAGTTCATTGCGAAGAAACTCTTTGTGCGGCAGGAAATACTGGGTATACGCCACTGGTAATTCGGCCATGACCAAGAGACCCACTTCGTCTGCCGCCTCGAAAAACTCTCGGACTGGAGTCATGGAATGAAATCGGACGGCGTTAAACCCGAAACTCTTGGCCAGCTGCAACCGTTTCCGATAAACCTCGGTGGACGCGGGTGGAACACCGGTGAGCACCTCGACATTGTCGTCGCCATATCCTCGCAAATAGAGCGGCTTTCCGTTCAAAAGTAGCACATTACCGCGAGTCGTGACCTCTCGCATGCCGAATCGCTGTTCCACGCGGTCACACTCACGGGTGCCGCACTTGAGCGTAATCAGTGCGGTATACAGGGTAGGAGCCTCAGGTGACCAGGGAAGGGCCTCGGGCAAGCCGACTTCGAGGTCAACGGCGCTCGTCTGCCCAGGCTGAATTCGAAGATCGGCGGTTGCCTGATGAGTTTGGCTTTGTTGCCCCGTGGAGACAGTGACGCTAAGCTGTGCCGGGAACGAGTTCCCCGGTTCACGGCTGCTCACTTCAATCTGGAACTTAACCAGCTTCCGCTCCAGATTGGAGGTGACATACATCTGCTCGATCCAAGTCCCCTCCGTCGCCTCTAGGTCAACTCCGCCATAGATCCCGCCCCAGTTGCCAGCATAAATCAGCATGCCGGCCGGCTCTTTCGGCGTCTGCTTGTCGGGCGATTCGGAAATGACCGGGCCGGGGTTTGTGACGCGCAAGGCAATAACATTTTCGGCGCCAACTCGAACGTCTTCAGTAATGTCGAATTGGAACGGCGCACTGAACCCATCGTGCTCGCCTACCTTTCTACCATTCACGAAAAGTGTCCCCCGGCGAATCGCTCCCCCCAGTTTCAACGCGACCCTCTTGTCCCTCCAATCCGCCGGGACAGGTACTGAACGCCGATACCAGGCGTCGCCTACGTACTGATGCCTCAAAATGCCGGATCGCTCCCCGAAACCCTGGGCCTGCCAGCAACCCGGTACTTGAATGGAGTCTGAAAATGAGACATCCCTTGAATACCATTGGTTGGCTTCACCTTCACTTTTTGGATCCAGCCGGAACTGCCACTGTCCATTCAAATCAATCCGGGCACGGTCTGCGGCAAAAGTGGCTGCGCCGC
>DATKMG010000533.1:0-3207 GCA_035541995.1 Terriglobia bacterium | reverse complement strand
GTAATTCACAAGTTTCTGAAAGCACGTTCGTCCTCTCGAACTCCTGCGATTCCAGGTCCTGTCAAATGGAGAGATTGGATAGGCTAAATAGAAGCGAGGCGAGCACCAGGAGCGTGATAATGACATAGGTGCGGTCGCCCTGGAGCGCAAAGGCAATGGCTGAAAACGCAACCCGAGCTAGGGGCGTCGCCAGCAAGAGCAGGATCCCGAACTGGATCAGACCACGACGACTGAGCGAGAACGCATCCATTACAATCCCGTGTACACTACGCAGATCGTCGGGTTCTCCTTGAAAAACTCTATATTGCGGCAGGTCGCGACCGTAACGGATCAAGTAAGCCACCCCACCAACAAGAGAGACCGCAGCAGCCGTGATGACACCAGTTCTCAAAATATCGCCCACAATGGCTTCTACCCGCCGATCTGTCCAACGGCTGTCAAGCGGGGGCATTCTCACAACCTCCCGGTCAGTCCGTTATAGATCATTTCAATCCCCAGAATCAGGATGACCGCACTGAAGATTAATCTCAAGATCCGGGTCCGAGCGCGCATCAGCAGACCTGTTCCCAACAATGCCCCAAGGAGCACCCCCAACATGACGGGCATTGCCAATCCTGGGTCGATGTATCCGTGGCTGAGATACACTCCTGCGCTGGCTGCAGCTGTGACGCCGATCATGAAATTGCTTGTGGTTGTAGAGACCTTAAATGGGATACCCATGGCTCGGTCCATAGCCAGCACTTTGACGGCTCCTGAACCAATTCCAAGGAGGCCGGAAAGGGCGCCTGCCAGGTACATCAACCCAAAGCCGACAGGAATCCTGTGCACGTGGTAGTGGCGTAAACCGGCCTCGGTCGGGAAACTCCCGTCCATCCTCAAACGTAACGCAAGCGGATCGAGCCGATCGTCTGTGGGACTGCGCAATGGGGGATGTTCGGAGAGAAAGGCAGATAAGAGTAGGACTAAGCCGAAGACAATAGCAATGACCTGAGTCGGAACCTTGGCCGCTATCATCGCCCCCGCCAATGCTCCAAGAGTTGTGGCAATCTCCAGAAACATTCCAATCCGGATGTTGGTGTATCCCTTTTTGACAAATGCGGCAGCTGCTCCTGACGAAGTAGCGATCACCGAAACCAGTGAAGCACCAATGGCGTATCGAATATCTACACCGAAGCCCAGAGTCAACAACGGAACAATGACGATGCCACCTCCTAACCCCGTCAACGCACCTAAAAATCCGGCCACCACCGACCCCATCCCAATCAACAGGGTGAATTCTAAGATGTTCATTGACTCAATGCTCTCCCTGTCCCCACCCCATTAGATCACAAACAGATCTACAAATTCATTGACCGGAATTACTTCCAGCTTCTTTTGGTCCTGGCATAACGCAAGGATCGAGTTCTGTCGTCTGGTAGGGAACCGGCGGGCAAGGTTGGTTCGGAACTTGGCTTCAAGGAGAGGATGGCCTCCTCGCGACGTCGGCGGTGACCAACCGGGTATTCCACGACGACCTCTTTGATTTGTTCTCCACCCTGGAACTCAATGCTGATTCCATTGGCAATCGAGCGCTTATTAGGATCGAGATAATCGCGGGAGAATTGCCTGTCCTCCACACATTGCATTTTGTCGCGCAGCCGATCAATGCGTGGGTCCCGGGCGATTTCGTCCTGCCTGCAGGCCCTCGACAGCAATTGCATCGGTACGAGCCAGGATAACGAAATCAGAATCCGTCTTGGCGTCGACAGCTGCCTTGATGCGGTCAACCATTTCATCCCGGGTGACGAGTTCCTTCCCAGGGCGATGCCCACAACGCTTGGCTCCAACTTGATCCTCGATGCAATGCAAATCTTGTCATTCTGCCCCTCAACCCAACCATTGAGGATTGTGGGCGGTGCCGTCGTAATTGGCAGTCGTCTTGAACGGCTCGAAGGTTCCCGTCATGGCAGCGCTCCGAGTCTTAGCCAGAAGACCCGCGACCTGTGTCTGGCTCAATGGACGAAACGTACGCAGGGCTTCGACCGCTTGGTCGACTCGCTCCAGGGACTCGCATCCCGTAATCACCACGGATGTCGGCAGGTTCAGCGCAAAGTGCAGGCACTCAATCGGGCTGACAACCCCACTCTTCAGTATATTCCCGTTACCCATCGGTTTCATACCAAGCACGGCTATCCCCTGTTGGACGAGCTTGGGGACAACCTGTTGGCTGAAACTTCTAAAATGAGCGTCCATTACGTTGAGCGGCATCTGGCATGAGTCGAAATGGAACTGATGTGCCGCCGCCACCTCCAGCATGCGGAGGTGCACGACCGGATCTTTATGCCCTGTAAATCCGATGTAGCGAATCTTGCCCGCCTTCTTGGCTGCGAGTAAAGCCTCCAGAGGGCCATCCGGAGCAAAAAAGAGGTCGGGATCTTCCATCCGGATATTCTCGTGGTATTGCATCAAGTCGATGGTGTCAGCTTGCAGACGCTTCAGGGATTCATCGATCTGCTGTGCGGTCGATTTCCCGGTACGGCCATCAAACTTTGTCATCAGAAACACTTTCTGCCGGTAACCGTCGCGTAGCGCCTCGCCCATGCGTCGTTCGCTTTCACCATCATGGTAATCCCAACAATTGTCCATAAAGGTAATTCCCTTATCGATCGCACTGCGAACGATACGGATTCCTTCAGATGCATCCTGTGGAATTCCAATGTGGTAGCCACCTAAGCCTATGGCAGAGACCTTCTCCCCCGTCTTTCCCAACGTCCGAATCCTTACATCCTTCGACTCGGCATGGGTCAGCGCCATCATACCCATACCGGCCATAGCACCCAATGCGTCCCTTCGATTCATGTTCTTTTTCCCCCTATCCAAAGCTTTTCCCCTTGATGTTGCAGCCAGATGGCCGAACCTTTGAAACCTGCCTGAATTGCTGCCACCAGCATCGACCGCTCCGGTAACGGCCCAGACACTTGATAGCAGGCATAACCCCAAGCCTACTTGCCGGTAAGATCTTTCAGGGTCCCTTTTGCTTGAGATTTTATTCTCCCATCCTAGACTCCCTTCAGTCAAGAACAGCCAGATGCGGGATGCAACGGGTCAGTCAGCCAGGGAACCACCTCCGTCAAGAGCTGACTGTTGGTAGCAAGCCAGAGATGAATCTATCGGTCTCTGCCGTCTGAGCTGCGCGGACTATGAGGTTCTATTCCGCGCAGCTCAGAC
>DATKMG010000532.1:0-21666 GCA_035541995.1 Terriglobia bacterium | reverse complement strand
GAAGTGTGAGATGACTCCCGAAGGTGGCACACTGTTGGGGGGAGGTGGCAAGGCCGCAAAGGAAGACCACCAGCTCTTCCATGGTGCCAAAAGGATTGTAAGGGTTTATGTCCCCTCTTGCAATTCAGAATTTCCAGAAATGACCAAACGTCTGACGCGTCCGATCGAGAATGGATTCAAACTGAGGGGTAGGAGGCCATTCCATGACCCTCTGCTCCTGGCCACTGAGAAAATCAAGTGTCCTCAAGGTGCTGCTTCGCAAACCATCCAGGTGGTACCCGCCTTCCAAAATGAAGACCAACTTCCCGGCGCAGGTCTCATGGGCCAAGCGGACAATTGTCTGTGTCAACCCGGCGAAACCTTCTGGTGTCATGGCCATGCCTGCCAGCGGGTCACTGACATAGGCATCATAGCCGGCCGAGACCAACACGAGCTGTGGTGCAAAGGCTTTGCTGACGGGATAGATGATCTGCTTGTAAATTGAATTATAGGTCGGATCACCCGTTCCGGCAGGTAACGGGAAATTGAGAGTGTAGCCTAGGCCCGCTTTGTCGCCTAATTCGGAGAGATCTCCAGTGCCAGGGTACAAGGGGTACTGGTGGGTCGAAATGAATAGCACATCATTCCGGTCGTAAAAGGCCCGCTGTGTCCCGTTTCCATGGTGGACGTCGAAGTCCAGCACCAACACGCGCTCGAGGCCGTGTTTTTTCAGAGCATACGCCGCACCGATTGCAATATTATTGAAAAGACAGAAACCCATCGCGCGGTCCGGTTCGGCATGATGACCGGGAGGCCGAACCAAAGCAAACCCATTTTGTATCTCCTTCTCAAATAGTGCGTCGATCAGGACAGGCAGACTGCCCGCGGCATGCAGGGCTGCCTCGTAGCTGTGAGCGCTCGTCGATGTATCGGGATCAAGTCGGGTCGAACTCCGGCCGGAGGTCTGGCTGACCTTTCGGATGTGTGAAGAGGAATGCACCAGAAGTAATTCATCTTCAGAAGCCTTCCGGGATGTCAGTCTGCGCAGCTTCTCGCGATTTGCATAGGTCGCAAGGCCTTCTTGGATTGAAACCAGACGCTCCCGCCGTTCAGGATGGAAGAGCCCAGGGTCGTGTTCCAGAAAGATGTCATCGAGGATGATTCCCGTCTTCATCTGCATGCTACCCCGTCAATTCATGAGATTGAAGACCGCCGACTTCAGCTTGGTATGACAAGCTGAGGTCGATTCATAAAGCGGTTCTGCCAGGTAGCTACAATTCAATCTTTGCGACCCATACCCTGATTTCGTTGCGATGTCCACGATCCTCCATCTTCGATTTTCGATCCTTCAGGCATTACCGGCTTCCCTTGATCCAGCCGCCCCCGACGACCCTGTCCTCGTCATAGAACACCACCGCTTGTCCAGGCGTGACCGCGCGCTGAGGGGTTTCGAATTCGACATATGCCGAGTCTGCTACATCCGGGCAAACCGTAGCACCCGCCGGCTCGTGGCGGTTCCGGATCCTGGCCTTCACTCTAATGGGGCCTGATGGTCCTTTTCCTGCAATCCAGTTGAGCTTGTGGGCTAGAAGGCCCTTTCTCAATAAGTCCTCGTCGCGCCCGACGACGACAAGGCGGTTGGCTGCGTCGGTTTCAAGAACGTAAAGAGGCTCCCCGGCGGCAACTCCTATACCCTTCCGTTGCCCGACCGTATAGTGATGGATACCATCGTGACTGCCCAGGATTTCACCTCTCTTATTGACGATATCCCCCGGTTGTACCGACCGCAGAGGCCCTTCCAGCGAATTGGATTCGTCATGCAACTGAATTTCTGGGTGTTCCCTGAGATAATCTTCCACAAAGCGACTGTAGTTTTGACTGGGAATGAAACAGATTTCCTGGCTATCGGGTTTTTCAAAAATCTCGAGGCCATAGTTCCTGGCCATCAGGCGGACCTCAGTCTTAGTAAACTCTCCCAAAGGGAAAATCACCCTGCTCAATTGGTCCTGGGTCATTTCAAACAAAAAGAACGACTGATCCTTGGCCGGGTCGCGCCCCTTCAAGAGTTCAAAAAGGCCTGTCTCCTGATTAAAACTGACCCGCGCGTAGTGACCGGTGGCGAGCTTGCTGGCGCCAATCTCAAATGCTCGTTTTAGAAGGTGATCGAATTTCATGAACGTGTTGCAACGCACGCAGGGGATGGGAGTCTCCCCTTCGAGATAGGCCCTGACAAATGGAAATACAACCTCTTTCTCAAACGCGTCTTCGAAGTTCACAACGTAGAAAGGAAGATCTAGATAGCGAGCCACTCGGCGAGCGTCATAGATGTCGTCAATCGAGCAGCAGGTACCGGATTTTCGAATCTCTTGCAGTTCATCGCCGCTGGATTCCCGACGCGTATAGTCCCACAATTGCATGGATAGCCCGATCACCTCGTAGCCCTTTTCTTTCAGAAGGGCAGCCGTGGTAGAACTATCTACGCCACCGCTCATGGCAACGACGATCTTCTCAGACATAAGGGAAACAGTGATCAGTGGTTAGTGATGAGTGGCAAGAATAAGAAAACTGAAATACATTAGCTTGAAACTTGCATCGTGAAATGAGAGAGTCTCAATCGGATTGTGGACCACAATCTTTATTCTTGCGCCTTTCATCATTCATCCTTCAGACTTCATCCTTCCGCCTTATCTCTACCCCTTAACCGTGACTCTCCTCAGACGCTCTACGATGGCCGGGAGTATCGCCAAGACTTGGTTGATCTCATCCCTGGTAGTATACCTTGACAGGCTGAATCGAACAGATCCAAAGGCCTCCGACGTGGGCAATCCCATTGCCGTCAAGACATGAGAGGGCTCAATGGAACCAGAGGAGCAAGCCGATCCCGTCGAGCAAGCCACTCCTGCCAGATCGAGATTGATGACCATTCCTTCAGACTCCACCTGCTGGAAGCGGAGGTTACTAGTGTTACAGAGCCTGCCATTGGCTGCGCCGTTCAGATGAGTCTCTGGAATACTTTGCCGCACCTGACTTTCAAAGTAATCCCGTAGTTCTGCGATTTCGAGAGAACGACGCTCCAGGCCAGAGACGGCCAGCTCAGCGGCTTTCCCTAGCCCGACTATTTGAGCGACATTCTCAGTTCCGGCACGGCGGTTTCGTTCATGACCCCCTCCATAAAATAGGGGTCGAATCCGGGTTCCTTTGCGCACATACAGAGCACCGATCCCCTTCGGGCTATGGAACTTGTGGCCGGCGATGGAAAGCATGTCAGCACCGAATTCATTTACATCAAGGGGAAGCTTGGCTGCCGCTTGGACGGCGTCTGTGTGAAAGTAAATATCATGTTCTTGGGCGATTTCTCCAATCTCCCGAATAGGCTGAATAGTCCCCACTTCGTTATTGGCGTGCATGATGGAAATCAAAATCGTGCTGGGCAAAATGGCCTTCTTCACAGCATCCGGATCTACCTGCCCCCCGGAATCGACCGGCACATAAGTCACGCTTACTCCCTGTTGTTGCAGCGCCTCGCAGGTGTGCAAGACAGCATGATGTTCAATTTGAGAAGTGATGATGTGTTTTTCTCGTGCCGAACTGGCCTCCACAATCCCCCGAATTGCCAAATTGTCGCTTTCTGTGCCGCCGCTGGTGAAGATGATCTCATTGGGTTCGGCCCTCAGCATTTTTCCGACTTGCAGCCGGGCGCCATCAATCGCTTCCTTGGCCCCCTGTCCGAACCAATGGATACTGGAGGCATTCCCATAAGAATCGGTATAAAACGGCATCATGGCCTGCAGAACTTCTCCCGCGACTCGAGTCGTAGCATTGTTATCGAGGTAGATTCTGTCCATGATTTTCTCCAGTATATCGAACTTCGAGGGTTTCTCAAACCCGAAAGTGGTTGACCGGTTGATAGATATCAGCTAAACTATGAGTTTTATTTTGACCTTTTCCGGTCTGCATTCCTGGAGAGGAAGGCCTGCAGTCCTTTATGAGTCAAATAACGATCACCTTCCCTGATGCCACGCACAAACCTTACGAGGCCGGGGTAACTGCGGCAGAGGTCGCTCACTCGATTGGCAAGCGGTTGGCGGATGCGGCTCTGGTGGCCAAGGCCAACGGACAATTGGTTGATCTCTCCAGAAAAATAGAAAAAGACACGACGCTAAAGTTTCTGACCGACAAAGATCCTGAGGCCTTGGAGGTATACCGGCACAGTTCCGCCCACTTGATGGCCCTCGCCGTGATCGAGCTGTTCCCTGGAACTCAACTGGGCATTGGGCCGTCCGTTGAAAATGGCTTCTACTATGACTTTTACCGGAAGGAGCCTTTTACCTCGGAAGACCTGGTGAAGATTGAGAAAAAGATCCACGAATTGATTGGACAGGATTTGCCCTACGAGCGTTTCATGATGTCGAAGGCGGAAGGCCTGGAAATGTTTCGGAGCATGGGTGAAGAATTGAAGTGTCAACTCATTGAGGAAAAGGCGGGCGAGCAGTTCTCATGCTACAGGCTGGGAAAACTCACGGATTTCTGCCTGGGCCCCCATGTTCCCTCGACTGGAAGGATCAAGGCCATCAGAGTTCTATCAGTGGCCGGGGCCTATTGGAAGGGTGACGAGAAGAACCTGCAGATGCAGAGGATTTACGGGACTTCATTCTTCACCCGAAAAGAACTTGATGATTACATAAAGCAATTGGAAGAAGCCAAGAAGCGGGACCATCGCCGGCTTGGTAGAGAACTTGATCTATTCAGCCTCCAGGAAGAAGCCGGACCGGGCCTCGTATTCTGGCATCCCAAAGGAGCGCTGATCCGCAAGGAAATGGAGGACTTCTGGCGAAACGAACACTTGAAGGGTGGGTACAATTTTCTCTATACGCCACATATCGCCAAATTGGATATATGGCGAACCAGTGGACACGTCGATTTTTATAAGGAAAGCATGTATGCACCCATGCAGATCGATGAGGTCGACTACCAGATTAAGCCGATGAATTGCCCGTTCCACATTCTGGTCTACAAGAACGAGTTGCGAAGCTATCGAGATCTGCCTTTTCGCTGGGCCGAGATGGGAACAGTCTACCGCTACGAACGATCCGGGGTGTTGCAGGGGTTATTCCGAGTGCGTGGGTTTACCCAGGATGATGCTCATATCTTCTGTCAACCTGCAAAGATTGAAGAAGAAATCCTGGGAGTGATCGAATTCACCCTATCGATCCTGAGGAGTTTTGGTTTTCTGGAATTTGAGATCTTCCTTTCCACCCGGCCGGAGAAATATGTGGGTGCGGCAGAGGACTGGGACCGCGCGACGGAAGCCTTGCGCAGAGCCCTGGACGCCAAGGGTTTGGCGTTTAGCCTCGACGAAGGGGGAGGGGCATTTTACGGGCCCAAAATTGACGTCAAGATCAAGGATGCCATTGGCCGTTCCTGGCAATGCTCCACCATCCAATTTGACTTCAATCTACCGGAACGGTTTGACATGGCGTACATTGGCGAAGACGGGAAACCTCATCGGCCTTATATGGTCCACCGCGCCTTGTTGGGCTCCATGGAGCGGTTCTTTGGCATTCTCATCGAGCACTTTGCCGGTGCGTTTCCATTCTGGCTGGCTCCCGTGCAAATCCTGCTGATGCCAATCAGCGAGCGGCATTTGGAAAGAGTCACTCAGTTGGAGGCCCAACTCACTGAAGCTGGATTCCGTGTGAAGTCAGACGTCCGCAATGAGAAAGTGAACGTGAAGATCCGCAAGGCGCAAATGGAAAAAGTTCCCTTCATGGTCATCATAGGCGACCGTGAAGTAGAACAGGGTGGCCTTTCAGTCCGCAATCGGTTTGACGGCGATTTGGGCACTTTTTCCTTTGAAAAATTCTTGGATTTGATTCAGGATTTGAGGCTGACCCGGGCCGTCAAACCCTGAATTGCTTTGCCAGGGGCTTTCTACCGATCTGGGTATGGGGGGCGAACTGAATAGATCGCCTTCTTCTTTCTTGATAAGCCAGGAGGTGTTTGTATCAACAACAGAAACGTGCGAGTCAATGAACGCATCCGGACTAAAGAAGTCCGGGTAATTGACGAAGATGGGAAGCAATTAGGGATTCTGACGCCATTTGATGCTTTGAAGATCGCCTTGGAAAAGGATTTGGATTTGGTAGAGGTTTCACCAAGTGCCCAGCCTCCAGTTTGCCGGATCATGAATTACGGCAAATACCTTTACCAACAAAACAAGAAGGCACACGAGGCAAAAAAGAATCAGAAAGTGATCCAGGTCAAAGAGGTCAAGTTCCGGCCCATGACCGATGATCACGACTACAATTTCAAGAAGAACAACATCGTCCGGTTCCTGGAAGAGGGAGACAAAGCCAAAGCATCTGTTATGTTCCGAGGGCGGGAGATGGCGCACAAGGAGATTGGCAGGCAGCTGCTCTCCCGATTGATTGAAGAGTTGAATGAACTGGCGGTGGTTGAAGGGAATCCCAGGATGGAAGGGAACCACCTGTTCGTAATCTTTGCCCCTAAGAAATAGCTGAGTCTGGTAGGTTGGCTTTGAGAATCGGATGAAGGAGAATCTTTGTGCCTAAACTAAAAACCCACAAAGGCGCGAAAAAGCGGTTTTCTGTGACTGCTTCAGGGAAATTCAAAAGAGGACATTCGCATGCGCGCCACATATTGACAAAGAAAACCACTAAGCGGAAAAGGAATCTGGATCAGTCGGATCTGGTTAGCCACTCCGACAGGGGTAGAGTTCGACTGATGTTGCCCTATTCCTAACCAGAGGGGCAAGTTGATACGGATGCTGAAGAATTCTGACTAAGGAGAATCTGCAGTGGCGAGAGTTAAACGTGGAACCAGTCGCCGTGACCATCGGCGCAAACTACTTAAGCAGGCCTCCGGTTATCGCGGCACGAAAAGCAAGTTGTATCGGGCCGCCGCCGAATCGGTCAACAAGGCCTTGAAATATGCAGCTCGCGACCGTAGGGTGCGCAAGAGAGATTTCCGCCGGCTTTGGATCGTCCGGATAGGAGCAGCTGCTAAGCTCAACGGCATTTCCTATAACCGTTTGATCCATGGGTTAAAAAAAGCGGGGGTTACCCTGGATCGTAAAATCCTGGCAGACATGGCGGTAAAGGATCCAACCGCTTTTGCCCAATTGGCCGACACCGCCAAAGAAGTCCTTGCCGCCTGAATCTGAAAGCTACCACCGGAGTAATCCAGACTAGGGTTTGGTACATTTTTTGTCTTTGTATGGAATTACCAGCGGGGGAGCGATGCTTTGAAAATCCCTGAAGATGGGTGATTACTTCAAAAGGAAACGATTCGTGTGATAGGGGCTTCAAGCCCCTTTTTTTGTAACGTCCTCCATCGGTATCCTGAAGAGTGACAATTCTTAGATGATCGATAAGATCAGACGGACTCATGAAGCATTTCTTTTGGAGCTGGAGACCGTCAGCTCAGCTGAGGCCCTGGCTACCCTCCGCGACAAGTACCTGGGTCGAAAGAACGGGGCCGTGACCCTGCTCATGAAAGAACTCCGACAGCTCCCGGATGACGGGCGCAGGGAGGCTGGCCGCTTTCTCAATGAATTCAAGGCAGAGGTCGAGAGTTCTATCGAGAGAAAAACCAGCGACCTTGCATCATGGGCCCTGAGCGAACGAATGGCCCGGGAGCGAGTCGATATTACCTTGCCTGGAATTCGGATTCCTTTGGGGCATAGACATCCTCTGACCCTGGTCCGAAAAGAGATCGAAGAGATCTTCCACTCCATTGGCTACTCGATTGAAGACGGCCCGGAAATCGAAACGACTTATTACAATTTCGAAGCGCTCAATATCCCGGAACATCATCCGGCGCGAGATTCCCAGGATACGTTCTATATTTCGGATTCGCTACTCTTGAGGGCCCACACTTCCCCGGTACAAATTCGGGTGATGGAAAAGCGCAGGCCGCCATTGCGTATTATCTGTCCGGGAAAAGTCTTCCGTCGTGACAACCCGGATGCCACTCACTCCCCAAATTTTCAGCAGATTGAAGGGCTGGCAGTGGACGAAGGAGTTACATTCGCCGATTTCAAAGGAACATTGGAGTACTTCTTGAAGGCATTCTTCGGCGAGAAAATCAAGGTGCGCTTTCGACCCAGTTACTTTGCTTTCACCGAGCCCAGTGCTGAGGTAGATATCTCGTGCATCTTCTGTTCCGGTCAGGGGTGCCGTGTGTGTAAGCTGAGTGGTTGGATCGAAGTTTTGGGCTCCGGAATGGTGGATCCTGCCGTTTTTTCTTATGTAAGCTATGACCCTGAGCGGTTTACCGGATTTGCGTTCGGATTGGGTGTGGAACGATTTGCCATGGTAAAGTACTCCATCAATGACATTCAGCACTTCTACCAGAGCGATCTACGATTCCTGGAACAGTTCTAGGGGATAGAGGATAGGGGATAGGGATGGTTACTCACTCTACGATTCGCTGATCTGTGATTACTTTGGGCCTACAATTCCCCATCGCCTATCCTCTAATTCCTTTCTCCTATTAGAAGCACTATGAAGATCAGTTACCAGTGGCTCGGAGATTTTGTTGATTTTGAAGCGAGCCCTCAACAACTGGCTGATGATCTGACCAACAGTGGTATTGCGGTTGAGACCGTTGAGTCCGGCGCGTACGATCATGTCTTGGACCTCGATCTGACCACGAACCGCCCCGACTGTCTAAGCCATTTGGGCGTAGCCAGAGAAGTGGCAGCGCTCTATGGCAAACCACTCAAGAAGGTAGAGAGATGTTTGCAGGAATCCCTCCCCCCTGCCGCCGGAGCTGTATCGGTGCAGATTACTGCTCCACAGCTGTGTTCACGATATTCAGCCCGGGTGATCAAAGGAGTCAAGGTTTCTCCTTCTCCCGCCTGGCTTGTTCATCGGCTCGAGTCAGTGGGAATTCGCCCGATTAATAATGTGGCCGATGTAACGAACTTTGTGTTAATGGAGTTGGGCCACCCCTTACACGCCTTTGACCTTGATAAGATCGACGCTTGTCGAATCATAGTTAGGGAAGCTTCCAAAGGGGAGAGACTGGTCACTATCGATGGAGAGGACCGAACACTCTCGGCGGGGATGCTCGTGATCGCTGATCAAAATCGGCCCGTTGCGCTTGCCGGCATTATGGGAGGCCTCGAAAGTGAGATTAGCGATGCCACGTCCACCGTCCTATTGGAAGGCGCCTGGTTTGACCCGGTCAGCGTCCGAAAGACCGCCAAAGAACTGGGCATGCACACAGAAGCTTCTCATCGGTTTGAGAGAGGGGCCGATATCTCTGCGACTGTGGTGGCTTTGGATCGGGCTGCCGGGTTGATCGGACAGTTGGCGGGAGGGGAAGTACTACTTGGCGTGGTGGATGTTTACCCGCGGCCCGTTAGCCGGGCGACCATCTTCCTTCGAAAGGCCAGAATCTCCCAAGTCATGGGAATTGACCTGGATCCAGGAAGAGTGGAAGACTTGTTAAATCGATTGGAATTGCGTGTTCTTCGGGTGACATCTGAAGGGTGGGAAGTAGCGTTGCCGACCTTTCGGCTGGATATTGAGCGAGAAATCGATTTGATTGAGGAAGTAGCTCGCCATTTTGGTTATGGCAATTTCCCATCTAACCTTCCTTACTGGAAGGGTGAGGTGCATTGCCGACCGGAATACCTGCGCGATATTCCGATTAAGGAAAAATTGCTGCATCTCGGCTATTCTGAAACGTTCACATACTCGTTCGTCAGTGAGGACGAAACCCGGAGGTTCAGCCAGGCCGAGCCGGTTCCGCTGGTAAACCCGCTCTCGTCAGAAATGGGTGTGATGCGGACCTCGCTGGTGCCGGGTCTCTTAGGTTCACTACTGCGAAATTATAATCGTGGAACGAAGACAGTTCGGTTATATGAATCCGGGAAGGTGTTTCATAGTTGTTGCCATCAGCCGGAAGAATCCCTGATGCTAGGACTGATCTTGACGGGAAATGCTCAGGATAGAAATGTCCACTGTCCTCAACGGCCGTTCCAGTTTTTTGATCTAAAGGGGGACCTTGAAGCACTCCTTTCTTCCCTGTCTGTACCAGTGGACGACGCCAAGTTCACAAGCCCTGGGGAAAGTGAGAGACCCGGCTACTATCAACCGGGAGTGGTTGCTAAAATATCCTGCCAAGGTCGAGAACTTGGGATTTTGGGGCAACTCCATCCAGAAGTCTGCGACGCGTACAAAATCAGGCAACCGGTTTTTGTCGCGGAGCTTCGCTTGGCCCATTGGTACGACCTGGAGGTGCCAGAAAGAGGATTTTCAGAGATTCCAAGATTTCCGGCCATTCAGCGAGATCTGTCGATAATTGTAGACCAAACCATTGACTATGGTCGGATTGAAGCGACCATCAAGAGTCTGGGGCTCCTCGAGATTCAAAAGATCTATCCTTTCGACGTGTACAAGGGGGAAGATCTACCACTAGGCAAGAAAGCAATTGCTTTTACCCTCCTCTTTCAGTCCCTGGAACGGACCCTGGTCGAAGAAGAGGTCAATCACATGTTGGAGAGCATCCTGGAGCACCTGAAAGCTGAAGTCGGTGCCGAACTTAGGAGTTAGAGTGACAAACGCATTGGACAAATTCACCGAACTAGAGAACAAAGTCTATCGGGTAATTGAACTCTTTCGAGCTGTCAAGCTTCAGAAAGAGTCATTGGAAAAGGATCTCTTGAAAGCGAAGTCTCAGCTCGAACAAGCCCAAACGGAAAATGACCGCCTCCAGGCTGAACTCCAGGAGCATCGAAAAGAGAAGGACCTGGTTCGAGACAGGGTGGAATCCATCCTGCAAAACCTCGAAAAGGTCGCATTGTAAGGAGAGGGGTTTTCCCCATGCGAAATCCTGAAGATTCAACACGCGTTGAGATCTGCGACCAGTCTTACTTGATCAAAGGAAGTATGGAATCCGACTACATCAAGGAACTGGCAGCCTACGTTGACAGGAAAATGCGAGAGATTTCGGGCTCAAGCATGACGGCCGATTCGTTAAAGGTGGCAGTGATGGCGGCGTTGAACATCGCGGACGAGCTATTCCAAGAGAGAGAGAGTGCTAAGAAGTTGAATTCTTTCATCTATGAAAGAAGTGCGGAGTGCTCAAGGCAGCTGGATCATGTATTGAAGAAGTGATGAATGCTGCTATGGGATCCAGCTTCATTGAAATACCCCTTGACCCACCAGCCGGGATTAAATAAAATGTCGTTTGCCCTGCGATGTTAGTGAAGGCATTTCAATATTTGTACCAACACCTATTTGTTTGGGAGCTGTAGTCTCTTTACGGTGTGTGAGCTTCACCATGTGAAGATCCCTAATGTAAGAGCATGGCACCCACCTGGTAACCAGGTTCAAATAGAGTGCCTCACGGCAGAGCGGGGTTTTGCCTCCTTCCTTTAAGGTAGACCGTTCTTCTTCTCTTTCTTTATTCCCGGCTTTTCGATAAACTGTACAAGTGTAGATCCACGAAGTGTCTACCTGACTTACTCAATTCATCTATCCATTCTTAAGGAAGGGGTCAACCGGCATGACCAACACATTAGGATGTTCGCACAGGCAAGGATACCCCTTCCAATTCAGCTTCCAGGGAAAGCTTTTCCTGGATTCTAGTAGATTTAGGAGAGACCATGAACCCCGTGATTTACATTACGGCACTCGCAGTATGCCTGGTGATTATTCTCCTCTTGTCTGCGGTGCTTCTCAAAGCGAAACGGGCTCTGGGATCCATCAAAGCCGCAGAACAGACCGCCCAGAAGATTGTCGAAAACTCCAAGAGAGAAGCCGAGAACATCAAGCGCGAATCATTGTTAGAAGCCAAGGACAAGGCCCTCGGACTTCGTGCGGAGGTCGAAAAGCAGACGAAAGATCGAAAAGTCGAGCTTCAGAACCTTGAAAAACGGTTAAGTCAAAAGGAAGAGCAACTCGAAAGAAAAGACGCCAGTCTAGCCCAAAAGGAAAAGGAGTTCTTACACAAAGAAAGACGGCTTAGTGAAAAAGAACGAACTCTGAACCATGACGAGAAAAGGATTCGTGACCTCTGGGCTGAACAAAAGCACCAGCTGGAAGTCATTTCCGGAATGACTGCGGAGGATGCCAGAAAGTATTTGACGAAGCAGATGGAGGCCGATGCCCGCAAAGAATCGGTTTTTGTCTTAAAACGCATTGAGGAAGAAACCAAGGCTTCGGCTCAAGAAGAAGCAAAGAAGATCCTGACTGTCTCAATGCAACGCTGTGCCAGCGAGCACGTCGTTGAAACCGCCGTCTCCGTCGTAGACCTCCCCAGCGACGAAATGAAGGGCCGGATCATCGGTCGAGAAGGACGCAACATCCGTGCCCTTGAAGTAGCCACGGGTGTTGATCTCATTATCGACGACACACCTGAGGCTATTATTCTTTCGGGGTTCGACCCAATTCGCCGCGAAGTGGCAAAAATGGCCATCGAAAAGTTAATCAGTGATGGCCGGATCCATCCAGCCCGCATTGAAGAGGTCGTGGAGAAGGTCAAGAAAGAGCTGGAGATCAAAATCCAACAGGAAGGTGAAGCGGCCGCACTTGAACTCGGGATTCACGACTTTCATCCTGAGATTATTAAGCTGTTGGGCCGCCTGAGGTACCGTACCAGTTATGGTCAAAATGTGCTAAACCATTCAAAGGAAGTAGCTTACCTTGCTGGGATGATAGCATCTGAGCTGAAGGTCAATACCGTCATTGCCAAACGGGCTGGTTTGATTCACGACATCGGGAAAGCTATTGACCGGGAAGTTGAGGGGACTCACGTTCAGCTGGGAGTCCAAATTGCCAGGAAATGCGGAGAGAGTGAAGAAGTTGTTCACGCTATCGAGGCCCATCATTTTGACGTGGAGTTTCACAGCATTGAGGCGCAGTTAATACAAATTGCCGATGTGCTTTCCGCAGCTCGTCCTGGGGCCCGGCGGGAAATCCTTGAGACCTATGTCAAGCGCCTGGAGAAGTTGGAGCACCTTGCAGATTCATTCGAGGGGGTTTCCAAGTGCTATGCCCTCCAGGCCGGCCGGGAGATTCGCATCATGGTCGAAAGTGACAAGGTTAGCGACGAACAGGCTCTCTGGCTTTCCAAAGACATTGCACGAAGAATTGAGAGTGAACTTCAATATCCCGGCCAGATCAAAGTCACCGTCATCCGGGAAATGCGAGTGGTTGAGTACGCGCGTTGAGGGAGAGATATTCTGGGGAATAGAGAATAGGGGCAGGGGATAGAGGAATAGCGTTAGACTTGCCAAGACAGTCTCAATGGAGACTAGCCGATTGGATTCCAGTCCAGCCCCTAGACCCTATTCCCCAATTGATCCACGGCTTCGGAGCAGGTGCTATGTTGACCTGGGCGCACCTTCAAAAGGATGAAAGTACTGTTCATTGGAGATATTGTCGGCCGGCCCGGCAGGAACGCCCTGAAAGGTCACCTGCGCGGGATTCTTGAGGCCCGCAGGATCGATCTCTGTATTGCCAACGCCGAGAACTGCGCGGGAGGCAACGGAATTACTCCTCCATTGGCCCACGAGCTTTTGAGCTTGGGCATCGACGTTCTCACATCGGGAAACCACGTTTGGGACAAGAAAGAAATCCTGGATTATATTGATTCTCAGCCACGCTTGCTCCGCCCCGCGAATTACCCCCCTGCTGTGCCTGGCAAAGGTCTTTACCAGGGTGTCGCCCGCAATGGTGTCCCTTTTGCAGTCATCAATCTCCAGGGACGCGTGTTTATGCCCCCCACTGATTGTCCTTTTCGGACCTGCGAGGCTCTCCTGCAAGAGTTGAAGCCGAACATCAAGGTCATCGTCGTTGATTTCCATGCTGAAGCCACCGCCGAGAAACAATCAATGGGCTGGTACTTCGATGGCAAGGTCTCTGCGGTGATTGGGACTCATACTCATGTCACAACCGCCGATGAGAGACTACTTCCTGAGGGAACGGTTTATATTACCGATGTGGGGATGACGGGACCTCATGAATCGGTGATTGGGGTGGATCGGAATATCGTTTTGTCTAAGTTCATTACCCAGATCCCCGCCAAATTCGAAACCGCATCGGGCGATGTTCGTATCAATGGAGTGGAAATGGAGATTAACGATGAAAACGGCAAAGGAGTGAGTGTGTGCCGTTTTGAAATGAAGTTGACGGAAGATTGAAGAATCAACGGAGAACGGATGTTTGACCAGCTGACACAAAGACTTCAAAAGGTTTTTAAGAATATCAGGGGTGAGGGAAAGCTTTCCCAGGCTCACATCGAAGAAGCCATGAAGGAGATTCGCATGGCGCTGCTTGAGGCCGATGTGAATTTCAAGGTTGTCCGGCAGTTCATTGACTCGGTGAAAGTCAAATCTTTAGGCCAGGAGGTTTTGGACAGCCTCACACCCGGACAGCAAGTTGTTAAGATCGTTCACGCCGAACTGATCCAGGTGCTGGGAGAGTCTTCAGCGCGCCTTAACTTTGAGTCTAAGCTCCCCAGTGTCTTCTTGATCGTCGGTCTGCAGGGATCCGGTAAGACCACTACTGCAGGTAAACTGGGGCGCTGGCTCAACCGGAACGGGCATCGAGCCATGGTTTTGTCCATTGACGTCTATCGACCTGCAGCTCGGGAACAGTTGGCGTTGATCGCGAAGGATGTCGAAGTAGCTGTCTATCCGGGAGCCGGTGTGGACGATCCATTGAAGCTCTGCAAGGACGCGATTCGAGAAGCAGGAAACACAGGCTGTGACGTGTTACTGATCGATACGGCAGGCCGTCTCCACATTGATGCAGAACTGATGGAGGAGTTACGGCAGGTTAAAGAGCAAGTCAAGCCCTCGGAAATCCTGTTTGTGGCAGACGCCATGACCGGACAGGATGCAGTCAAGAGCGCCCAAGAGTTTCACTCTCAATTGGGAGTTACAGGCATTATTCTGACTAAGCTGGATGGCGATGCCCGCGGCGGTGCAGCTCTCTCGATCAAGGCCGTAACCGGCCAACCTATAAAATTTGTCGGAGTGGGTGAGAAATACGATGCCCTGGAGCTATTTCATCCAGACCGCATGGTCTCGCGGATTCTGGGAATGGGCGATGTGTTGTCGCTGATTGAGAAGGCCCAGGAATCGATTGATCAGGAGCAGGCCCTGGAGCTGGGAGAGAAGATGGTCACGGATTCCTTCACGCTGAAGGATTTCCGCGACCAGCTTCGCCAGATGCGGAAGATGGGGCCACTAGACCAGCTCCTGGGTATGCTGCCGCAAATCGGGCCCTTCAAAGACATGCAAAAAGTGAAGGTGGATGAGAAGGAATTAATCCACATTGAAGCCATCATCAATTCCATGACACCCTACGAACGGGCGCACCATCAGGTCATCAATGGCAGTCGCCGCAAACGCATCGCTCGCGGCAGCGGAACGTCCGTTCAGCAGGTCAATCAGTTGCTCAAGCAGTATGCCCAGGCACGCAAGATGATGAAGCAGATGAGCAAGGGCTTTCTAGGAAAACATCTTAGCCGCATGAAAATGCCGGATCTTGGGTAGGAAATTGGAGCAGGACTTTTAGCTCGTTCAGCAACTGGGTGCTCATCTTGCTAATAGGGAATTAAAAACCAAAGATTTGGGGAAGCCATGCCTCGGGACGCGAGCTAATCACTGTCTCTGGCTCATCAGGAGTTTTTCATTGCCCGTTTCCTCGTACTTCCAGTCTTCCCCTATCCACCTTCTTCCAACAACCTTTTTTGTCCTCCCTATTATTTGATCTTTTCGGTCCTTAGCCCAGGTTGGCATGATCTCCTTCCATTTACCGTCAGTGGGCACATAGATTGTGTTCTTGGCTCTGTCAAAGTACAGCTCCAGTACTCTTCCTCCTTCATCATAGGTAACTGTGCCGTCCTCTGCTCCTCCACGCGTAAAGACGCGGTAACATTCTCTCTCGCTTTTCAACTTTTTCCTGATGACATCCGCCAAAATGAAAAGAGCTGCCACCCCCACCAAGGAAACTAATAAGGAAGCGAATCGCATGAGAACTCGGACGGAAACGGCACTCGCCGCGATGGTGTCTAATCTTGAAACAGAAGAGGCACGAACCTGGCAAGATTGCGCCGCCAGACCATCCAGGTGTGCGCTCCCTCAGTTTCTATTTCAACGGGCCGGACTCCCTTGGATTTCAACCAGGTCCGGAACTTTCTGTTCTTCTCAATAAGACGGTCTTCAGTGCCGCAGGCAATCCACAGCAAACGCAACCGGGCATTGGTCTTCGCGTCGATTTGAGGGAACTCTGTGTCAAATTCCCCAGGCAGCCCTCCAGAACTGAAAGCACCTACCCAAGCAAAACGGTCTTGATGGTTGAGACCCGTCAGGAGAGATTCTGTGCCGCCCATAGACAACCCGGCAATCGCCTGGGCTCCACGGTCTCTTGTGACGCGATAGATCGACTCAATTTGTGGAATGACCTCGTTGAGGAGCGCATCCCCAAACTTCGAATAGTTTTTTTGGCGTAGACGGGTATCGTCAAATGACGAGGAGCCGCGTGCAAGGATTTCCGGTGCACCGTAACCCAGGGGCATGACGATAATCATGGGTTTGGCTTTCCCCTGCGCGATGAGGTTGTCCAATATGACGTGAGCACGACCAACAGTCGTCCAGGCGCTTGCATCATCACTGAACCCGTGCAAAAGGTACAAGACCGGATAAGTTTGTTTGTCCTGAGACTCATAGCCCGGCGGGGTGTAGACATAAAAGTCCCGATCGTCTCCCACGATGGCAGACCTGTAAAAGTGGCGATGAACTGTTCCGTGCGGGACGCCGCCTGTTTCCCAAGGTAAAGAGGCGGGGCCGGGCACGTGGACAACACTCTGGGTGTCGAGCAGATTCGGTTGCATCAAGGGATTGGAAGGATCGATGAGACTGACTCCGTCGGCCACAAAGGAATAAGCGTAGAAATCCGGCTCCATTGGATTGGTGGTGATGCTCCATACGCCTTGTCTGTCTTTCTGCATTGGGAGCGATGGCGCGCCCTCGCGCTCAAGAAGAACCTCTCTGGCGTTTGGGTCACGGAACCGGAACGTAACACGGTTGTCTGAGTGCACCTCCGGTGAAAGGAGACGCTGTGGAGGCTGTGGCGGCTGGCCAGAAGACCATCGGTTCAGGATTGCTGTGATCAGAAGGAATAGAGAGGAAATCGAGATGCGGTTCATAGTCGTGTCAGGGTCCTTTCCTGTGTTGTGTGGCTGTCTTAAATAATTTAGAACTTTTCCCGCCCTAAATGATACCAGAGGCTCTTTTCATTTCTGAACGGGACGAGCCGGAGAGCCCCGCAGAGCCAAGGTTCAGCCACTTTCGCTCTTTCATCCCGGCGGTCTGGCAACGCCAGTAACATTGAAGGCCAAGGCCTCTCACAGCCCCCTCTTCACAACAATTCAGACCAAGACTTCAAAATACTAAAATATTTAAGACAGGCACGGTCTCTTCTTTGGGTAACCACCACCGTCACGGGGCGACAGGTGGCCCGGCAGCCGATGGTCAGCTAGGTGCTTGCGTCGCAGAGTCACTTCCTCAAAAGATTTCCTGAGCGTCACTCGGCAGAGACTCCACATGCTGCAGGTAAGCCCCGACATTGTCTGCCTCCTGATGATGAAAAACGAAGCCACAATTCTCTGCCACGGCCTCGGAACTGATCCGGAACGCCTTGTAGAGAGCATGCAGAGCAGCCCAGGAGTTGCCTATGTCGGCATCGGAGTAACTTTGTTCAAGCAGGATCCATAAGTCTTGAGGGAGATATCGCTTGTACAACTTTCCATATTTTCCGAGATTGACGGCGAACCCGGCGCTCATCCCAATGTACCAGTCAAGCATCCGCAATGCCTGTGGCCGCACGAACAGTTCATACATGCTCTTGGCGTACACGATTTCGTTGCGCCACAAACCCTTGGCGACGTATGTGCACATCCAGAAGAACTCATTACTACAATCCGCGAACTCCTTTTCGGTTGGCGCGCGCAGAATATAGCTGGCCTGACTCAGCGCTGGGAGCGTTCCAAGAGTACCATCCTTGTCCAGGAGCACCAAGGTCATGCTATCTGGTTCTTGTCTACTGAGTATTTCGAAAGGACATAAGGTAAGGTCAATTCGATTGCCATCTGTGAACAACATGAGGTATGCATAAGTGCCGTCATTACTTGGTGGGGGATTACCCATTTCTTCGGGCCGTTGAACAATCAGGGTCTCGCCGAATTGAGCGATCCAATCCGGATCCCTTACAAACGATCCTATCTCACCCACCACGTAGACGACATCGAAGTCTTGAAAGATATCGATGGGAGCATCCGGGTTGGCCCGAGAACCGGTCAAGAGCACGGCCCGTATCCGTGCATCATCCTGGGCCACCCGAACAATCAAGCTTTTTATCTCATCAGGTCTTCGCATTCCAATCACCTTGAGGGGGGCGTTTGCCTTTGCTGTTGACCTCAGCGTCTTGGCTGGAAGCCGTTGTTCGCTTGCTTGTGTGTAGCACGCTGAATAGCTAGCCTGCTTCAGGTCTCAGTTATGCGGACAGTCAAGCGACCATGGGCCCCTATGGCGTTCGTTGAGATACGGATGTCTCGCAGACGATCTGCTCTCATGTGTGCCTCTTTAAGGTCGACCTGAGGATGGGTGGTCGCCAGGGCAACTACATGCATTCCGGCCGCGCGTGCCGCGGAGATACCTGCAGGTGTATCCTCGAGGGCGACGCAGCACGCGGGTAGGACATCCAATTTTGCTGCAGCAAGAAGGTAAACCTCCGGATTCGGTTTCCCGCGCGTTATGTCATCCGCCGTAACGAGTACCCCCGGTATCGGTATGCCGAAGCGTCGCAAACGGGTCAAGGCGGTCCCTCTGGTTCCCGAAGTCGCGATGGCCCAAGCACTCGGCGGAAGCGAGCAAACCAATTGAACAGCACCCTCGACCTCCGCGACTCCATCGACGTCCGAGGCTTCCCATGCGTTCAAGCGAGTTGCTTCCGCCTCGGCAGGCAGATGCGGCGCAGCGAGCCGAATCGTGTCGACCGTCGGCCTTCCATGCGTAAGCAACATGACTGCGTCCCCGTCCAGACCTCTCTCCGACGCCCACCGTCGCCAATGGCGCTCGATACATGCTGCCGAATCGACAAGGACACCATCGAGATCGAACACCACCGCGTCGCAATCTAACTCTTCCATGATCGTAGACCAAACCTTATAGCTGCTGAACGCCCCGGGATGACTGGCGAATCCTGTCAGACACAAAATCTCATTACCAGCGACAACGAGTATACTTGTAAACTTGGGTCGGACCAAGCTAAGTGGTTGAAGTTTGGAATGATAAGTTCCAATATCGCGTGTTTTTGGCGGGCTTCAAAGAGCCAGCCGTTCTGGATTTGCCGGTCACTTGCGAATTTCAACAGAAACCGCCTCTCATGGCAGCGGTGGGTCAGATGCCATATCTGTCCCGCCAGGTAATGCCGATTTGCTCGTGGCATGGCCTGTCTTCTTGCTGATTCGGGTGTCTTAGGGGGACCATTTTAGCCCCGAAAATGGTCCTCTAAGGCTTAAATCCTACCTCTTCTAGCAGAGATCTGCTGACATTTCAAAGAGTTGTCTTGGTCCGACCCGTGATGCGCCAAGCGCTCCATCTGCATCGAGTCGATGCCGAGCGGTTCTTGATTGCTTGTCTATCTCGTGAGTCTTTTAAGCAACCAGGCCTTGGCCAGACGCCAATCCCGAAGAACAGTTTCCCGGGAAACCCCCAGTACCAGGGCCGTTTCTTCCACGCTCAGGCCGCCGAAAAAACGCAACTCGATCATTTTCGCTTTGCGGGAATCTAGGGCTGCGAACTCATGGAGTGCCTCATCCACCACCAGCACGTCCAGGCCGGGTACCACCGTACCCACTACATCTTCTTTGAGCGAGACCGTAATGGTCTGGCCACCTCGTTTCTCACTTCGGGCTGAGCGGGCAAAATCCACCAGGATCTGCCGCATCAAGCCGGCACAGATGGCAAAGAAATGAGCACGATTTTCCCAGCCCACTGCCTTGGCGCCAGCCAGACGGATGTAAGTTTCGTGAACCAAAGCTGTGGTTTGGAGAAGGTGAGCAGGATTCTCATGCAGAATGTTGCGGTGGGCCTGGCGCCGCAGTTCATTGTAGACGACCGGAATCAGCTGGTCCAGAGCCTGGCGATCACCACGCTTCCAAGCCTCCAGCAAGCGGGTGACTTCATGGAATGAAGACACCACCTTATGGCACTTCCTAACCGGGAATTGTTATAGGAACCTGAAAAGAAGTATAGCACGGCCTCCATTAATCGAGACTGAATAGACGGAGGCATAAGGTACGGGCCTACGTTTTGCCAGGAAGATGCCCCTCAGAATCTCTCGGCACATCAAAATCCCCACCTATTGGCCAGACGCAGATTGGAAATCAAGGCCTGAAAAAAATTTATTACACCTTTTTCTCCCCTTTTGCGCTTTAAGGACAGGACAAACCCAAAAAAGGAGGTAGTTATGAGGAACTCAATATTGAAGATCATGGTTGCGCTCGTTTTGTTGACTATGGCCACTGCCTGGCCTTTGCTGGCGCAATCAGTCACTACGCTGGCTAAAGCCGAGATTCCTTTTGACTTTGTCGTGGGTCAGAAGACTCTGCCCGCCGGTGAATACGAGATCTGTCCAGGGAACAAGACCAACAAGGACATTCTCTGGATCAAGAAGGCGGACAGCC
This sequence comes from Terriglobia bacterium, assembly GCA_035541995.1. GTDB lineage: Bacteria > Acidobacteriota > Terriglobia > Versatilivoradales > Versatilivoraceae > DATKMG01. The sequence continues at coordinate 957 of DATKMG010000532.1, read as the reverse complement.
GAGCAGCCGCCAATATGATTACCTTTGGCTGCAATGCCAAACGCCAACAGGCAGGCCCCTACCTGGTGTTTAACCGCTATGGGAACCAGTATTTCTTAAGCCAGGTGTGGACAGAATTTGATCAGGTCGGGAGACAAACACCCAAAACGTCGGTGGAGAAAGAACTGATCCAGGCTGGAGGTCCAAAGATGGCTGGCGCCTGGCCGGAAGTCGTGCTTCTTGGCGCAAGGAAGTAAAACTCCCTAACTGGGACCCAAGGACGGCGAGCATGAAGGTCACAAAGAAAAGAATTGGCCTTCATGCATTTCTTGTGTCGATTTCGAGCCTTTGACGGTGCCACACTTGAATTGCCGTCGTCACTCAGCTTCTTTAAGGATGTGGTAGTGAGAGATTGTTTTGCCGATCTTTTTTTCCGAGTCCTTCCGCCCTGACCCACCCTGTAGGGCGTTTTTCTAAAACGCCCATGCTTCTAAAGCGACGGTTGACACAACCGCCCCACAGCTCTACTCCTAACACCTCGCCACTTACCTAAAATTCTCCACCAGCATCAGGTTGCTGCCGGCCTCATCCCATTGGGCATACAGTATGGTCCGTCCATTCGGAGAAATCGCAAAATTCGCCGCATAGGCCAGCGGCCGTTCGGTTTCCAGGATTTTTCTGGTTTTGCCACTGGCGAATTCGTAAAGACAAAGGGTGCTCCTGTCTTGTTCACGGGGTGGCGTGAAGTAGTAGATGCCTTCTTGCCTTACAGTCCACAACGCCAGGGGGTGCACAGAGTCGATCATCTTGGTTTCCTGCCCACCCTCGACCGGTATTTTCCAAACGCTCTGAGCGAATGGGTATCCTCTGCAGTAGTAAAGAAATTTCGCATCAGGGGATTCCTGGGGAACGTCAGCGCCTTCCTTCAGGTGTGTCACTTGGATTGCTTCTCCTCCTTGCGACGGCACCTTCCAGATC
>DATKMG010000531.1:0-11470 GCA_035541995.1 Terriglobia bacterium | reverse complement strand
ACATTTAGAGCCGCGGACCTGTAGCATCACAGGTCCGCGCTACCCTGTTGAATTGTGAGGAGTAGCGCAGACTCCTGCCCCTCAAGGAGTCTGCGGCTCTGGAACGAGGGGACAACTCCATTGTCGCAGAGAGAAGCCCAGTGTGTTCGCCGCTTTCAACATCCGTATTTATGCCCTTTTTCATGCGTTTCGCGACAGAAACTAACTAATCAGCGGCACTCGGCCCCTCTTCCCATTCATTCTAAACCGACTGGCCAAGGAACTACGAACGAGAAAACGTACCGCACTTGACTCTTTGACAGTGTCGGTTCCTTTACTCATGATCTTTGGAATCGAGAATAACTCTGAGATCCATCTCCATCGCCAGAACCGAGAAATTGTGGGAGAATTTGGTGACCCCAGCGGGTAACGCATCTGGATTCACTACCCTGGATCTCTTCAATCATTCTACGGGAGGCGCTGATGAGACGCGGATTCATTCTGCTTGGCCTGATGCTTTTCCCTTTGGTCCCCATGTTGGCACAACAGGGGAATTATGACACTTACGGCGGCTGGCTGCAGTTGAGAGGAGAAAAGACTGGGTTTTTCCATGTGGGAAGGCTCGGCGGCCGCTGGTGGCTGATCTCGCCGGAAGGGAATGCATTTTTCTCGAAGGGTGTCTGCCACATTAGTTTTGCAGGTGACGAAAGTCCGAAGTTGAGTTTTTCTCCCTACGAGAAAGCTTGCCTGGCCAAATACGGCACGGAAGAAAAATGGGCGGAAGCAACGGCGCGGCAACTCAAGGAATGGAATTTCAACACGGTGGGCGCCTGGTCTTCCGCCTCAATTTTCAATAAGGGTCTAGTCTTCACGGTTATTTTGGATCTCGGTGCCAGCGTGGATCCAGATCTCTGGCTCAAAGGGGGATTCCCGGATGTATTTTCCGAGGGATTCCGGTCTGCATTGGACCGTGTGGCGAAGGAGAAATGCCCTTCCCTGAAAGGAAACCCGTGGCTCCTGGGATATTTCACTGACAATGAATTGCGCTGGGGGCCCGATTGGCGATCGAAGGAGAGCCTGCTGGAAACGTTTTTGAAAATGCCGGAGGGATCGGCCGGGGGACAACAAGCGCGGGCATTGATGAAGGAAAGAGGACATCTATCTCAGCCGCCAACGAATCAAGACAAGCAGGAATTCCTGCAAATCGTGGCCGAAGAGTACTTCCGCCAATGCCGGGATGCGATTCGTCGGTATGACCCGAACCATATGATCATTGGATGCCGGTTCGGAGGTTATGTTCTCCCGGCTGTTTTGGCTGCCATGCGATCGCATGTCGATCTGGTTTCTTACAACGATTACGGACAGGAACCGCCGATCGAGAAGCTCCGCATGATCTCCAGCGCAACCGGCAAACCCGTTATGATCACTGAATTCAGCTTCAAGGCGATGGACAGCGGTCTGCCCAACACGCATGGCGCCGCGAAGCCACTCCAGACGCAGGCGCAGCGGGCAGAGCGTTTTACTCACTACGTCGAGGGGCTTGCTTCCCTGCCGGAATGCGTGGGATTCCACTGGTTTCAGTATTCCGACCAGCCTGCGGAAGGGCGCTTTGACGGGGAGAACAGCAACTACGGTCTGGTAAAGGGAGACGACAGCAGTTGGGACCTTCTGACGGGGACCATGCAGGAGGTCAATCGAGGACTAGAAGCTCTTGCCCTGCGGGCCGCCGGGAAATAGCGGCTGGACTCTGGCGTAGATCTGCAAATCAACTTGACTTCTCTCCAGAATAGGAGGAAGTTAGAAACTGTACAAGTTCTTTAACAACGGGCCTCTTCCCCGTAGAAAACTCTTTAAGCCCTCCAAAAGCCGAGATCGATTTGGCTTTTGGCCTTTTTTGGCCATTCTGAGAAATCTTCCCGACTGACGGCCGACCAGGACTAATTTAGACCGCCAGCCAATCCATAGATACCTCTGGTTGTAAAGGGGTCAAGGAACCAATCTGTGTTGGTGTTTGGCCGTTACGTGCCTAATCTCGCAAGGGATGCAATTATGGGCAACAACCCTGATTGTGACTGTGGCCGATCCAAATGGAGTGGATGACGCTGCCGTCATCCGGGCAGCGTCGAAAATATCCTAATTAGTTTATCTTCCAAAGTCGAATTCTCAATCTGGAGGGACCGAGTTCAATAGCCAGGAAACGTGAAGTACTAAATGAATGACGACCTATGGGGGTGCCTTATGAGAGGATCTCTGTTTTTGCTGGTCCTTGCTTTCTCTATAACGTGCGAACAAGTTCAGGCAGAGAAGAGATTTGAACAGCAAGTCATCAAGCTGCAAAACCCGGCCGAGTACCATTATTTCAAAAAGGATGGCGTGAATTTCCCAGTCTTGGAAACCGCACACTTTTCTGCCAGTTGTCTCGTGTATGGTGGGACTCAAAATTATTATGTTGAAGTTGGCATTCTAAATCGTTCACCTGAGGATTTGACCATATCTTTCGATTCCATAGCTTTCAACAAACCCGGATACACGATGCTCAGGACAGACACGGCGGCTTCAGCTTCCGAAGTTGCAGCCAGGGCAAGAGGGAGTTTTACGCCTACTCCTCCACCCAAAGTGCAGGGAACGACTACCACCACTATTAATGGGGGTGCCACGACCTTTGCCAACCAGACAAACATCTCTGGAGTAGCAACAACGGTCACCTATCAATCCCCTCCTCATGCGGGGGCAAATCTTGGCAATGCAATTGTTAATGCTGTATCGGAAAGATCCTTCTATAGGAATCAGGGGAGGGAATTGAGTTTTGCAGCTTTCCTCAATTCTCATGCCCAAACAAAAGAGTCATCACGGTTACACCCAGGTGAGGCCAGGGTCCTCGTGGCGACATTTCGACAAGTGAATCAAAAAAAGGCACCGTTCGAAGTCCTTATTCGGATTGGATCGGAGACATTGACCTTCCAGTATAAGGAATGATCGGCAAAGAGGTGCACCCTTTTCCCTGTTTCGAAAATCTCAGGAGATATATCAAGGTTTCTCGTCTCTATCGTGTGAAGTCAATGGGTCGACAAAATTCGCGCCGAATGTGTCCACAGGTCTCCGGTTAACATACACAATCATTCGGTATGCTTGAATCGTTCCGTTTTCGAGGGCCAACCCAATCACTTTTACTGCTCGACCAACTTGAACATGCTCAAGCTTCAGTAAATTGTTTCCAGAGCACAAGGTCTCAGCGGTGAGCCTAACGTGTCTCACCGTCGTTGTCGAGTCATCCGATTCAACCCCTTCAATTGCGTCCAAATTGGCCGTCTCACACCAATAACCGGGCTTCTCAAGTCTGCACTTATCGAAACACTGGAGAGGAATACCCTCTATTGCCTCACGCTGAGGGAACACGCAAAACTGCGTGCCGCATCGGTAACATTTTCCCAGGACCGGCAATAGACAAGCTTGATTGTGGCCGTTCCTTCGGTAATTGCCTTGAATTTCCAGGAATGAACGCCGGCCTGGCCGGGAGCCTCTCGCCCCGGATCAAAGCGATCGCTCAGAAGCGTGCAAACAGGTTCGCCGGTTTGTACGAACCGCCATCGAAAACCGGCGGTGGGGTTTTCTTGAAGGCGAATCTCCAACTCCTGGCCCAAGATGGCTCCGATTGTTTGGCTATTGCTGTGCTCGTCGAGTACCAGCATGGTCTTTCCGCAATTAACTGTGGGTGATCTTACCTCATCTCATTGCAAGGGTCTTACTACGGAATGTTCAGCCAAGCGCCATGGTGTCTTTATGGTTAGAATTTCAGATTAGCCCCCATTCCCAGCAGACCGTGAGATCCCGGGCCAGATGTATTATTTATTCGGGTTCCTCCGCGGCGAATTCCCCCTTACCAAAGTTACCAAGGGGGGAAGGCCGCTCCGGCGAGCCATCTGGTCGCCGCAGACAGGGCTCCAGTCCGAGGGACAAAACGCAAGCACTGTCGATTTATAAAACAATACCACTATCGAGGTCGACTCGCAAAGGCGAGGGGCCTCGTCGCTTCTCTATTGACACTCTGTCACAGGCAACTATGATGAGCACAGAAAATGGCAGGTGCCCTGCCTACGATTGGCAATTACAAAGACCGGGGTTGCCGTCGGCTCAAGCCGAGTAGTTACAAGGAGAAAAGAGTGAATATCAGATATGGGTTGATTTTCGTTTCAGCGCTGCTGTTTCTGGCAATTTGCCAGGGAGCTTTGCGGGGACCGATCGCGCAGAAGCCCGCCGGGCCTGTCTTCTTTGTGGCGATGGACGGAAGCGACATGAATCCGGGGAGTGAGACTTCGCCCTGGCAGACGATTCAGCATGCGGCTGACACAGCAATGGAATGCCGGCGAATTCCAAATGCAGTTCCACATGGCTGACAATGTGTTCAAGAACAATATCCTGGTAGCGGGGCCGGAGGGCTTGTTCACTGTTAGCAAATCCGGACGAATATCCAATGAGACTCCCACTGTGGAATTGGATTACAACCTGTATTTCCTAACGGCGGGATCGAAGGTTGGCAGAGGGCGATAGCGCGGAAGACCTGCTGGCAGAATTCCCAGGTTTGACGCGGGAAGACATTCTTGCTTGTTTGGCTTATGCGGCAGTCCTGGCCGAAGAACAGATCAGTCCGATCGAGACGGTAGGATAAGGCCAGATGTGGATACTGGTCGATGAAAACATCACATCAATAACTGTAGTCGCCTTGAAGGAAATGGGCCATGATGTTTTAGACCTTCGAGGAACGGCGCGACAGGGGCTGGCTGACAGCGAAGTGTGGGCTGTTGCCAGGGGGAACATCGACTTTTGATTAAAACGGACAAAGGTTTCGGGAGCCGCCGTCACGAGAAACACTCGCGGGTCATAGTGGTCCATCTCCGGCAACCGAACAGGCTGAGGATTCACCAGCGTGTGATGACGGCGCTGAAGCGGTTCTCGAGTTCCGAATGGGAGGGCACTACCCTTATGTTGCGAGACCACGTGCAGAGTGTGACGCAGTATCGATTGGCCTGACTTGAAGACCTTTCTCCCTCCCCCACCCTCACCTTGATCCTGTCTATCCTGCCCATCCTGTTTTCTGCTTTTTGCCTGTCTTTGTGCCTCTGTGGTTTGCTTTCCTCTTCATTATCCTCATCCGCGTTTATTCGCGTTCATTCGCGGTTCCCTTTCTCTGTGCTCTCTGTGTCCTCTGTGGTGAATTACCCGCGTTCATCCGCGGCTGGCTTTGAACTTTGGGCTTTAGGCCTTGGACTACTTTTTGGCCTTGGACTTTAGATTTTGAACTCTGGACTTCTTTCTTCATCCTGCCCATCCTATTTCCTATTTTGCTTCTCCCCTGTCCCCTGACACCTGGAACCTGTCACCTACTTTCCCTCGCGTTCATTCGCGGTTCCCTTTCTCTGTGCTCTCTGTGTCCTCTGTGGTGAATTCCCTCCGCCGTTATTGGCGTTTATTCGCGTTCATTTGCGGCTGGCTTTGGATTTCAGCCTCGACTTATCCCCTTGACCAGGTGGTATACTATCGAAAGAGAAAAGCTGCAGGAGAACAACCCTTGTCCCAACCAACCAACAACAAAGCCGAAGCCCGTCAGGTGATTGAATCTCTTCCGGATGATGTCACTTTCGAAGACATTCACTACCACCTCTATGTCCGGGAGAAGGTGGCCCGGGGACTGCGTGCAATTGAAGAAGGCCGGACGCTCAGCCAGCAGGAAGCAGAGGAGCGAGTGAACGGATGGCTGAAGTAATCTGGACGGAACCCGCGCTAGACAGTTTGAAAGCCATTGTCGATTACATCGCCGAGGATTCTTTGGTCTATGCTGAGCGTTTTGCTCACAATGTAGTGGTTGCTCCCCGAATCCTGGCTGAATACCCCCAATCAGGGCGAGTCGTTCCTGAGTGAAACGGAGCAGCGTTGCCCGTTTCGGCCAGGGACATGTCTCCTGCTAAGAGAAGAAGATATGAGAGAAAGTAAAAGCCCCCTATCCAAGAGCAAGAGCTATCGGGAGGTGGGAGAGTTCTGGGATGACCATGAACTTTCCGATTTCTGGAAAGAGACTCGCGAAGTCCAATTTGAAGTAGCTATTGAAGAGGAGAAGAACTACTACAGCCTGGAAAAGGGTCTGGCAGAGAGGGTCCAGAGCTTGGCGCGTCGGCGAGGAGTTTCCCCCAACACTCTGATTAATCTGTGGGTGCAAGAAAAGTTGCGGAAGAGGACACGAAGCAGGACCTAGCCATATCGAGCCCCATTCCAGTACATCTCTGCAGGCGCTTAGGCTTTCCCCTGACACCTGGAACCTGTCACCTACTTTCCCTCGCGTTCATCCGCGGCCGGCTTGAGTCCTGCCTCTTTGCCCCTTTTTCCTTCACCCTCCGCTTGAGTTTTCCCTGCATCTCTCCGATAATGAACTTAATGTCAACCCAGTAGCATGGAAAGGTGTAGGAAATGGATAAGATCATGTCGTTTGGTGAAATACTGGAAGCGGCAGACCAGATGGCGCAAGAAGACCAGGAAACGTTGATAGAGGTTTTGAAATCTCGCCTGCGGGATCGTCATCGGGCTGAGCAGGTCAGAGCGGTACAGGAAGCCCAGGCGGAATATCGGCGAGGCGAATGTAGGCCGGCGACCCCTGATGAATTGATGGGAGAGATTCTTTCGTGAATCGTGTCTTGCTACGCTCAAGTGCGTTCGTCAGGGCCGCCAGGAGATTCATCAAGAAGAACCCTCAATCCTCCGCGGAAATCCGTTCTGCATTGGAGCTTCTCAGTGCCGATCCGTTGCATCCCCGGCTCAAATCCCACAAGCTTAGAGGCGATCTTGAGGGTTCCTGGGCGTGCAGTGCAGGGTATGATTTGCGGCTAGTTTTCAAGTTCGTGGAATACAAGGGTGCTGAAGCCATCCTGCTGGAATCGATTGGAACCCACGACGAGGTATACTAACCGGCATAGCCACTATACCGTTCTCCCCTTTCCGTCTTCATCCTGCCCATGTGCCTTGGTCTTTCTTTTTAGTCCGCCTTTATTTGTACCTTTGTGGTTTGCTTTCCTCTTCTTCGTCCTCATCCGCGTTTATCTGCGTTCATTTGCGGCTGATTCCCCCTTAGAAAAGAACTTAGAAAAGGGGGACGGCCGCTCCGGCGGCCAGGGGGTTGTCCCTCGGTTTTGAACTTTGGACTTTCTCCCGTTTGCCGTCTCCCGTCCGCCTTTTCAGTTTTTGCCTTTTCTCTGCGAGTTTGTGTCTCCGTGGTTATTCTTCCCTCTTCCCCTAGCCCCTGATCCCTAACCCCTGCCGTTCTGACCTTGGACTATCTTGTCGTCTTTGAACTTCCTTCTCTCGTCACTTATCACTCGTCACTCGTCACTGCAGTTCTGACTTTAGACCTTGGACATCTTTCTTCATCCTGCCCATCCTGTTTCCTATTTTGCTTCTCCCCTGTCCCCTGACACCTGGAACCTGTCACCTACTTTCCCTCGCGTCCATCCGCGGCACTCTTTGCTTTTTCCCCTCCTCATCCTGTTTTGATCTTTTCCCTCTTCTCTCCCGGGTGCTATAATCCTTGCGACAGGTGAGCGCAGATGCCGCCCAACAGCCAACAAATGTCCGAACTGGTGCAACGAATCGTGAGTGTTGCTCATCCGTTGAGAGTAATACTCTTTGGTTCAGCGGCTCGTGGAGAAATGAAAGAAGAGAGTGATTTGGACATACTCGTAGTAGTGTCTGAGGGGACGCACTGCCGACAAGTCGCCCGGACGTTGCACATGCACCTGTTTGGCATACCCTTCGGAGTTGATCTGATAGTGACTACCCCTTCCATTCTCGAAAGGCATCGGGAACACATCGGTCTGGTATATCGCACCATCCTGAAGGAAGGAAAAGAACTGTATGCAGCCTGAGGCGGGGTCGCCGGTGGACTGGCTACGGCTCGCCCGAAGTGATTTGGCCTTAGCTCGGGTTTTGCCCCAGGGGGAAATCCTCAGAGAGACTCTTTGTTTTCATGCTCAGCAGGCAGTGGAGAAGAGCTTGAAAGCCGTATTGATCGACCTGAGGGTGGCATTCCCCAAAACACACAGCATCGAGCGTCTCATCGACTTGCTTCCAGATCAGATCCCTCGAACTCCTTGGCTGATGGAAACAGCCACGCTCACTACCTATGCCACTGCCTTTCGCTATCCGGGCGAAGAAGATCCGTTGACCGAACTGGAATACAAAGAAGCTCTGCGTCTCGCGGAAGTGGCGGTCAGCTGGGCGGAGCATCAGATCAGCCGAAAATAGGGAGTTCCTTTCTCACCTGGAACTCCACACGTCTTTGCCTGATCTCCCAGCTCTTTTTTCGGTCATGATCTCTTGGCTGACTGCCTTTGTTGATTTTTCGCGTCCCGCCTTGAACTTTGGACATTAGACCTTGGACTATCTTGTCGACTTTGAACTTCCTTCTCTCGTCACTCGTCACTCGTCACTGCAGTTCTGACTTTAGTCCTTGGACCCTGACCGCTGAACGCTGACCGCTGAACTCAGAACGCTGACCGCTGAACGCTTTCGTTTGCGTTTATCCGCGTTCATCCGCGGCTGATTTTGGACCTTCGGCTTTCGACATAAACCTTTTCTCTCTGGTTTGGTATACTTATCGCAAAGGAGAATTTTGATGCTGGCAGAATACCTCGACAAAGCCATGGAGATGGCAAAGTACGAGATCATCGAAGACGAGGAGAGTTACTGGGGTGAAATCCCCGGGCTGCAAGGGGTTTGGGCCCGTCATGCCACACTGGAAGGATGCCGGCGTGAACTCCGGGAAGCGCTGAGTGACTGGATCGCCTTGCGGCTCCGCTTAAACCTATCCATTCCCATCGTGGCTGGAATCGATCTAAGCCAGGTGGGCCAGCCGGTCTAAAGGTTCCAATGACACGACTATCGCCGGTTTCCTGGCGCGAACTGGTTTCGCGTCTCCGAGAATTGGGCTTTGAGGGGCCATATTCTGCTGGGAGACATCCTCAGATGCGTTGAGATGACGTGACGGTGATTATTCCAGACCCTACGAAGGAGACATCGGGGTTGGGTTGCTTCGCCGGTTACTGCAGCAAGCGGGGGTTTCTCGTGAAGAGTGGCTCGGCAGTTGAATCTCATTAGAACCTTTGACTATAGAATGATATCTTCCTTCGTTCATCTGCCTTAATCCCGTCCATCCTGTTTTTGCTTTTCCCCCTTCGCCTTTCTCTGTGCTCTCTGTGTCCTCTGTGGTGAATTACCAGTGGGTTTATCTGCGTTCATCCGCGGCGAATTCTCCCTTAGAAAAGGGGGAAGGCCGCGTGAGCGACCAGGGGGCTGCCCCTCGGTTTTGAACTTTGGACTTTCTCCCGTTTGCCGTCTCCCGTCCGCCTTTTCAGTTTTGCCTTTTCTCTGCGAGTTTGTGCCTCCGTGGTTATTCTTCCCTCTTCCCCTAGCCCCTAGCCCCTGATCCCTAACCCCTGCCGTTCTGACCTTGGACTACTTTTGGACCTTGGCCTTTGAACTCCGAACGCAGAACGCTTCCCTTTGCGTTTATTCGCGTTCATCCGCGGCTCCCTTATCTCCTGTTTTTCCTTTCTCCGGTCCTCACTCTTCTTCAGTCTAAAGCTTGTATCCTTCCCTTGAGTTTTATCCAAATCTCCAGGATAATGAGTTCATTATGAAACTAAAAGTGATTGTTCATACGGCCGAAGAAGGCGGCTATTGGGCTGAAGTGCCTGCCTTATCCGGCTGTGCAACTCAGGGTGAGACCTTCGAAGAACTTCTACAAAACCTCTATGAGGCAGTGGAAGGCTGTCTCTCAGTCGAGCTGGATCCGTCGGAGTTGAAATCCGAAGACAGGGTCTTCGAAATTGCGATATGAAAGTCGTATCGGGGAAGGATTTTGCCAGAATACTGGAACAGTAAGGTTGGCAATTACGTCGGGTTCAAGGCAGCCATCACATCTACTCCAAAGCTGGGTCAAAGGTACGGCTAACTGTGCCAATTCATGGCAATAGATCGTTGAAGATGGGGTTGCTCAAGCATTTAATGAATCTTGCCGAGCTTTGTGAAGAGGACCTTTAGATTTACCTTCAGCTCCCTTTTTCTATAATTAAGAATAGACAATTCTCTATTATTTCGGCCTTTACACTCGGTCATTGGCAAATCCCCATCTGTGTCTATTCGCCTTTTCCCTTCTCCCCACTTCCCCCTTTCCGCCTTGATCCTGCCCCTCCTGTTTATGCTTTTCTCCCTTCGCCTTTCTCTGTGCTGTCTGTGTCCTCTGTGGTGAATTACCAGTGGGTTTATCTGCGTTCATCCGCGGCGAATTCTCCCTTAGAAAAGGGGGAAGGCCGCGTGAGCGACTAGGGGGCTGCCCCTCGGTTTTGAACTTTGGACCTTGGACTATCTTGTCGTCTTTGAACTTCCTTCTCTCGTCACTTATCACTCGTCACTCGTCACTGCAGTTCTGACTTTGAACTTTGGACTTTCTCCCGTTTGCCGTCTCCCGTCCGCCTTTTCAGTTTTGCCTTTTCTCTGCGAGTTTGTGCCTCCGTGGTTATTCTTCCCTCTTCCCCTAGCCCCTAGCCCCCGATCCCTAACCCCTGCCGTTCTGACCTTGGACCACTTTTGGTCCTTGGCCTTTGAACTCCGAACGCAGAACGCTGATCGCTGACTGCTGACCGCTGAACGCTGACAGCTTTCGTTCGCGTTCATCCGCGGACCGCTTTGGACTTTAGACTTTCGCAATCTCGCAAAACTATGGCAAGATGGGTAATGATGTCTAATTCAGGAGGTCTTTCGATGCAGACGAGTGTTCAAATTGATTTCCCTCCGGAGTTGCTCATGGGGCTGAACTTGAGTGCCGAGGGCATGCGGGAATTGCTGAAGACCAAGACAGCCATTGCCTTGTTTGCCGATGGGAAGATCTCTTCCGGCCTTGCCGCGCGTTGGCTCAACATCCCCCGTAGTCAATTTCTGCTATCCGCTATGGCCGCAGGGGCTCGTCTGCTTGAAGACACCCAAGACGATTTCCAGCGTGAGACCTCCTTACTATGATCGTCTTCTCTAACACGACGCCGTTGCTTGCCTTGGCTAGTATCGGCCGCTTGGCGTTGCTTCCCTCTCTTTTGGACCGGATTTTCATTGTGAAGTCAGTGCTTGATGAGTGTAGTGCAGGAGGTCCCATCACCGTTCCAGATCTTTCTGCTTTGGATTGGGTCACTGTAATCGAACCACTGCCGGGCCTTTCACTGCCCGGTGGCATGGATCTGGGAGAGGGCGAGAAGGACACCTTGACAATGGCGCGGCAGATGAATGCGGACCTGGTTCTGATTGACGAAAGGGCGGCTCGTGCTCTTTGCGAATATCTTGGGCTTCGAGTCACTGGAACCCTCGGGTTACTCCTGAAGGCGAAACAACAGGGCCTAGTTCCTTCCTTTCGTTCGGCAGCCGAGGCCATGCAGGAAAAAGGGATCTTCTACAGTAGCCC
>DATKMG010000530.1:0-5346 GCA_035541995.1 Terriglobia bacterium | reverse complement strand
CTAACCATTCGTCATAACGCTTTAGGTATTTGGCCGCCAACTGGTAGGCCTGCTTTGCATCGGCAATACTCAGTTCCGCGTCATCAGCAATATTAGGATTCAATTGGAAACTCACCATGAAATCCTTCAATCCAGTATGCAGGGCAAGTGGACGAAATACAGCCAGATTGGGCCACAATGCGATCAAGGTGGCTGCCAACGCCATGGCATCGGCATGAGCATCTGGGTGCTCGATCCAATCTTCGTGCTTGATGACCTCCTCTTTTAACTCATCCGTGAGGCCTGGATCCTCGTCGAATGCTTTGGCCGCCAGAACCGGGTTGGTAGAGACCTGGCAGAATCCAATATGCCGCAAGTACTCCAATCCACGGGCATAGTCATTCCCGAATTTAGCGTAGCCCTCTCCAATCATCCGCCAATAGACCCCAGTCCGAATCTGCCCTTTGAACAGGCAAAGGAAGGAGCTGGCGGGTTCGGCGGGTTCGAGGTGGCCCTCGATCCTCTCAGCCATTAGACCCGGCAGGCTGTCCGAACGATTTACTGATTTCATATCCGCCAGTACGTCAGAAACCGTCTGGACCATTGCGTTTTTCAACGACAGATCCATTTGGGCAATGAACTGAATCACTTGCTTGAACGCCGATTCAACTTCTCCGGTACTGTAACCGACAATTTCCGCATCGCGGCCAGCGAAGTTCATTCCCAGGCGAATTGTCGTCTGGCCGATCAGCGGCAGAGCGCAATTGCTGTGGGCGATGGCTGTCAACAAAGCTTTAGTCTTTTCAGCAAGCTTGCCAGGCTCCGGGTTGATAAGAATCCGGTCCGCCACCGCAAGAGTATGTCCCGCTTTCATGGTTGGACTGATATCAGAGAATTGCATAATTCTTATCTCCTTGGAGAAACGCCTTCAGTTAGGGGAAATAATTGGTTCAGACTTAATAAAACTAAAATATTTCTTCAAGCTAAGGTCAGGGAAGTCTCTCCCCGCCCAACCGTTCATACTAACGGCAAGCTTCGCTATCCTCAAGGGTAAATTGATTCTGCATGTAATGAGTCAGTCATCAGTGGTGAATCAAGATCTTACTGTAGGGCGTTTCTGTGAAACGCCACATTCTTAGGCGGTTGACACAACCGCCCTGCAGCGAGGCCCAGCAAAATTGGCCCATTACTTCCTCATCAATGAGAAAGATTCAGTCCCTACGGTCCAATGTCCTTCATTATCTTGTAGAATGGTCTTACCCGGCTAGTCTTAAAGTCATTTTCTGCGCAATCAAAACTGACAGGCAGAAAAATGGAACCGCTCTGCGGTCCCTCGTTGCCCGCCAGTTTTGGTTGCGCCCAATTTTCACTTGACAATTCCAGGAAGCAGGGCAACATTTTAGTATATATAAGGGATAATGAAGAACGTTTGAGTTTGCAGCATATTCGGACCTTCTTAAATTAAGACAGCACAAATAACTCAGTCTTTCTAGGTTGATCTGGAAAGGTTTCGTTCTGGGTCTTTCTCTGCAGCAAGAGAAGGGGGCTCAGTATTTTTGCAGTCTTTGAAGTTTGAGTGCTTCCCTCCTTTTAGGCAGATTAGGCAGAGTTGTAACTCTCCTTCACACAACTTTTCAACCGGCGAATCTTATTCAATTCAGATCTTAAGCATTTCGACATTGAGTTCGAGAAAGGGGGGAAGAATGACAAACTCATCTTCAAAGGTTAAATTGGCTTTCTTTGTAATGGGGTTATTGATGCTGCCTGCCGAACTTATGGCCCAGGCCGCCAATGCAGCTCAAGTCAGAGGTACCATCAAGGACTCGACAGGTGCAGTTGTTCCACGCGTCAGTGTGACCATCACGAACGAAGCCACCCACATGTCAGAGAAGACGGTCGCCGATGAGATGGGCCGCTATATCTTCAATGGCCTGCCGCCCGCCTCTTACACGATGAAAGTCGAGCTAACAGGTTTTAAGACGGTGGTCCGCACCAAGATCGTTCTCCGGGTTGGCTCGCAGACCGATTTGGATTTTACACTCGAGGTAGGCGAGGTTACTCAGACGGTAGATGTTACTGCGGCGACCCCCCTCTTGAATTCAGTGAGCGCAACACTGGGGACGGAGGTGACCAACCGGTACATCGTGGACATGCCTCTTCTAGACCGTGCTCTAACTAATTTGACCTTTCTAGCCCCCGGTGTCACTGAGGTGCCTGGTGCTGGCGTTGACGCCATTCGAGGCACGAACTTTGTTTCCAACGGGCAAAGAAATGCCACGGCCGAGGTTCGGCTGGATGGCGGGCTATCTACGGTCCCCGAAAGCGGGGAGGGCGGCAATACCATCGTTAATTACCAACCCACGCTGGAGATCATTCAAGAATTCAAAGTCCAGAATAACAGCTTCTCGGCAGAATACGGGAACAACGGGGGGACTGTCGTTAACATTGTCACCAAATCCGGCACCGATGAGTTTCACGGAAGCGGATGGTGGTTCTTCCGACGGCCTCGTTTTGACGCGAACGACTTTTTTTCTAATCGGGATGGGCAACCCAAAGGAGACTACAAGAAAGATGAATGGGGAGGATCGATCGGAGGCCCGATCAAGAAACAGAAAGCATTCTTTTTCTTCGACTTTCTCAAGACTCGCGAGGACGATCCAGGCACATTCACCACGACAGTTCCGACCGCGGCTGAGAAAAGAGGGGACTTCTCAAACACCTTCAATGATGATGGATCACTCCAGCAGCTCTTTAATCCCTTCGATGTTCACCAGGACGCCAGTGGAAATTGGATCCGGGCGCCGTTTGCTAACAACATTATCCCCGATTCAATGATTGATCCCGTCGCACGAAACATAATGAGTTTATACCCGGACCCGACCAGTTCGGGCGATCCTGTTACGGGTCGGAACAACTATACCAAGAAATTCATCAGCTCTTACCCGAGTTACCAGTTCGATATTAAGCTCGACTATCTAATGACGGACAAGACGAGGTTTTCGGGTCGTTACAGCCGGTCCCACTCAACGGGTGATAATCCCTACCCCTCCCTGGGTGACAATCCGACGGTACTTGACGGGGCGACTTCTATTGGAAACAACCAGAATGTCGTCCTTGAGCACAACTGGACTCCTACTCCAACTATTCTCTGGACCAATCGGCTGGGAGTTGACAGAAGTTACGAAGATCAAAAAGCTACTGAGTACGATCCTGCCAAGGTGGGGTTCCCACCGGAATTAAACGGCTACTTTGGGCTGAAGCGCTTCCCTGACGTTGGCCCCGAGGAGTACGCACATGTGGGCCAGTCGTGTTGCACGACTACAGTCAAGGGACAGACCCAATGGATGTATTCTTCTGCGCTCAACAAGGTGATGGGAGGCCATAATCTGAAATTCGGCTGGGAGCAGAGGATTTTCTTCAACAATTTTTGGCAGCCGGACTACCCCACCGGGCAATTTATATTTGGGCGTACAACCACCATGCAGGACGTTTTCAATCCGGACTACAGCCAGGGGAATGGTCTCGCGTCTTTGCTTTTGGGCTGGGGAACCGACGGGCATGTTGGCACTCAGCCACCGGCCGCTGACAAGTCCAAGGATCAGGGGATGTACATTCAGGATGACTGGAAGATCACTCAGCGCCTGACCTTGAACATGGGTTTGCGCTATGAGTGGAGTACGCCTTTCACTGAGCGGTATAACCGGCTCGTTGTCGCCGATTACCAGGGAGACACAGGAGTCAATGTTCCAGGCCTGGGTCCGTTGAAAGGAACCAGCGTCCTGGCAGGTCCCGGTCAGCGGACTTCCGACGTGGATCGAAATAATGTGGGACCTCGTTTGGGTCTTGCCTACCGGGTCAACGACAAGACGGTCGTGCGTGGTGGGGCTGGGTTGTACTATGGACTTAACGTAGCCACCAACTTTCAGTACGTCGGCACCCCGTGGTACAAGAACGTCCTCATGTATTTCTCCAAGGACGGAGGCATTACTCCTTATGCATCTCTATCCGATCCCTTTCCTGTCGGTTTTGTAGGGCCGCCGGGCGGCAAATATGGGACGCTCAGCCAGTGGGGTTTTGACAATGGGTACAATTTGAACTACGGACTTCGCAATGCGGAGATTTACCAGTGGAATGTTGGCATTGAGCGAGAGTTGCCTGGTAACATGCTGATTGAAGTGAATTACTCCGCCAGTCGCAGTACCCATTTGCCCTTTAATGGCTATGATGGCACTCGTAACCGGAATTTCATTGACAGGGAGAATCGTGAAAAATACGGCAACGACGGCCTGGCCGAGTTGGTCGACAACCCTTTCCTCCCTTTTTTCCAGGGCCCGAATGCGATCTTTAATGAGCCGGATTCTCCGTACAATGATCCGCAAATCCAACGAATTTACCTGCTGCGTCCCTTCCCACAATTCTCTGGAAGCTTTGGAGGTTATCCGGAGTTCATAGCCAATGCGCGCTACAACTCCCTCCAGATTCGCTTTGAAAAACGCTACTCCCACGGTTTGAATTTCACTGGCAACTACACGTTCTCCAAAATGACCGACGACAACTCTCTGGGGTTCAATCCCTGGGTTGGCAACCTGCAATCGACCGGGGAGCTTCAGGACCTGACCAATCTCAAGGCTGAAAAGTCCATAAGCGGTGTTGACACCCCCCATCGCCTGGCCTTCGCTGTGAGCTACGAATTACCTGTAGGACGGGGTAAACCTTTGGGAAAAAGCATGAATCGCGCGTTGGATGCCGCTCTTGGAGGATGGAAAATTAACAGCTTTGTCACTTTTCAGACTGGGAATCCCGTTGGAACACATATGGACAGCGGGCGCCTGGCCGACGGTAATCAGCGACCGAACGTGCAGGGAGATGTTCGAGGTGCTGACATACTAACTGTTGTCGATGGCAACGGCAATTTTTTCAATCAATCGGCTTTCTCGGATCCAGGAGATCAGGTCCCAGGCAATGCGCCTCGTTATTTCTCCGACCTTCGGACCCAGGGGATCCGTAATCTCGACCTTTCAGTTTTCAAGGCATTCGAGTTCCGTGAGAACATGTCACTCCAATTGAGGGCCGAGTTCTTCAACTTTACCAACACTCCGAGGTTTGGCCTGCCCAATACCTCATTTGGAAGTACCGACTTCGGATTAATCACCGATCAGTCCAACCAATCACGGCATGGACAGATAGGGATACGCTTTGTCTGGTAAGAAGCATCTCTCTGTGGAGTGGGTCCGCGAGCTTTCATAAAAATGCGGTTTTAACGGAGGGTCGCGCTCTGTCGCGACCACAGTCGCCTAAGCGACTAAGGCCCCGACGGTGCGGGGCCCTCTGCCGTTTTCATCCGCAGTGGTGACCAGAATTAGTAAT